>DFSK01000111.1:5539-14575 GCA_002378605.1 Alphaproteobacteria bacterium UBA3439 | reverse complement strand
CAATTATTGAATCGGGTCACAAGCGACGCTATTCAAATTTGTGGTGCGCGCGGCTATTCAACTGATACGGTTTTGGAATGGATCTATCGCTATGGGCGTCAGGCATTGCTTGTTGATGGTGCAACCGAAGTGCATCAGATGGTTATCAGCCGGTTTTTGCAACAAACAGATCATGAATTCTGGGGTTGGGGTGTTGGCCATGATTAATCTAAATCAAGGGGGGATTTAACCTATGTCTGATATGTCATCTGGATCACCATTCGCCATGCTGGACATGCAAGGGGCCGATATGCAACCGCTTTCACCGGTGCATTTCATTGACCGTGTTGCCTATGTTTTTGCCAAAAAAACGGCCATTGCCTATGGTGCGCGGCGGATAAGCTATGCCGAATTCGGCAAGCGTTGCAAACAGCTTGCCGCGGCGATTATCGGTTCTGGCATTGCGCCACAAACCACGGTTTCGGTTTTATGTCCGAATGTACCGGAAATGCTGGAATTGCATTTTGCCGTGCCGATGACAGGGGCGGTTCTCAATACAATCAATACGCGGCTAGATGCCAAGACAATTGCAACAATTCTTGATCATGGCGAAAGTCAGATGCTGTTTGTTGATCGTGAATATGCTGATGTTGCCGAGGCGGCACTGGCAATCTGTGATCGCAAAGTCAGGGTGATTTGCATTGATGACCCGGCTGTCGATGTTGGCCGGATGTTTGGTGATGTTGATTACGAAAGCTTTCTTGCAGGCGGCTTGGCGGAAACGCCCTTGTTTGATTTGCAAGATGAAACCATGCCGATTTCGCTTAGCTACACATCGGGAACAACGGGCAATCCAAAGGGCGTTGTCTATTCGCATCGTGGGGCGGCATTGAATGCGCTTGGCAATGTTTTGGCGATGGGGCTTAGTACCAGCAGCACCTATCTTTGGACCTTGCCGTTATTCCATTGCAATGGCTGGACGCATCCTTGGGCTGTGACGGCTGTTGGTGGCACGCATGTTTGTTTGCGGGCGATTGATCCGGCCGAAGTTTTTCGGTTAATTGATGCGGAAACTGTAACCCATATGGCGGCTGCGCCAATTGTGCTGTCGATGTTGATCCATGCGCCTGATGAGGCCAAGCCAAAAGCCGCCAAAACAATTCCGGTTCAAATTGCCACTGGCGGCGCAGCGCCACCAAGCAAGGTGATTGATGATATGGAAAGGATGGGTTTTAAAATCACCCATCTTTATGGATTAACCGAATCCTATGGCCCGTCTTTGATTTGTGAAATGCAGGCGGAATGGGAAGAATTGCCACTTGCCGCGCGGGCGCAGAAAATGGCGCGTCAAGGCGTACCGCATGTTTTGGCTGGCGATTATCAGGTGGTTGATCCGCAAACAATGGCGCCAGTTCCTGCTGATGGCAAAACCATTGGCGAGATCATGCTTCGTGGCAATACGGTTATGAAGGGATATTTAAAAAACCCCGAAGATACGGCAAAGGCATCGTCTGGCGGTTGGTTTCATAGCGGTGATCTTGCGGTGATGCATCCCGATGGCTATGCCGAGGTCAAAGATCGATCAAAAGATATTATCATTTCCGGTGGTGAAAATATTTCCAGCCTTGAGGTGGAAGAAGCGCTCTATCAGCATCCCGATATTATGGAAGCTGCCGTGGTTGCCCGCCCCGATGATAAATGGGGCGAGACGCCGTGCGCCTTCATCACGTTAAAGCCGGGCGTAGATCAACCTGATATTGATGATTTGCGCGCCTTTTGCCGTGATCATTTGGCAAGCTATAAATTGCCAAGCCATTTTGTGTTTTCTGCCTTGCCAAAAACGCAAACAGGCAAGATTCAGAAAACGGTGCTTCGCGAGCAGGCGAAAACGGTTACATAACCAATCGTGGTTCAAAGCGGTGTTTGCCACAAAATTGGGTGGCATCACGCCGGTGATACAGGCTTGGTTATGGCTGCTTCCTATTCTGGAATATAGCGCTCGCCAATCGCGGGTTTGTTCACGCCAAGGCCGGGGATTTCCCAGACGCCTGCGCCGGGTGGGTTTAAGTCGCCGCTGATATTGGCATCGATCAAATAGGGGCGGTTGCTTTTGATTCCTGCCAGAATGGCGTCGCCAAGATCGCCAGCACGATCAATGCTGACGCCTTCAACACCGGCTGATCTGGCCATCGCTGCAAAATCGGGATTATAGGGAAGACCGGTATCAGGATGGTGGAAATCGGTTGCCAGTTCGCGATTGCCAAGATAGCCCCGTTGCAGGCCACGGATCGAACCATAGGCGTAATTGTTCCAAACCACCCAGACAACAGGGATATTATATTCAACCGCTGTCCCCAGAACATTGGCATGCATAAAGAAGGCGCCATCGCCGCAAACCGAAACACAAGGCCGGTCAGGCGCTGCCAGCTTGGCGCCCATAACACCAGCAACACCAAACCCCATCGGGCCGAACCCCATTGATCCAATCAATGAATCAGGTCGGGTCGGGTTGCAGAACTGAAGCAGCCAATTGTGATGCACGCCGATATCACTGACAAGAATCGCATCTTCGGGAAGTGCCTTGTCAATCTCGATAGCGGCGCGCTGGGGGTTAATCGGACTGCTATCATCGACATAACCCGGTGCGGTAAAGGCATTCCATTTGGCGCGATAACCATCGATTGCCGCAAGCCATTTGCGGCTTGCTGTGGTCGGCTCACCGCTATGACCGCGGCGGTCAAGCTCGGCCAGCATTTGCCGCAAAAAGGTGCGCACATCGGCCATGAGGCCCAAGGCAACAGGGTAATTCCGGCCAATTTCTTCAGGGTCGATATCGACGTGAATCAGGCGTGTTGGGGGTATGGTAAAGGAATAGCCCGGAATCCATGAGCTAGAAGTGCGGTCGTCGAACCGAACGCCAAGCGCAAGCAAAATATCGGCCTGCCGACAAGCGTGGTTTGATTGATAAGTGCCACCACGTTGCACAAGCCCAAGTGATAAGGGATGCTGAACCGGAATTGCGCCAAGGCCGCTTGCCGATGATGCCACCGGAATTTGCAGACGCTCGGCAAGTGCAAGCAATTCTTCTGCGGCACCGCCATAGCGCACACCTTGCCCCACCACAATTACCGGCTTTTCGGCTGATAGCAACATATCGACCGCCTTGATCACGCCATCAGGATCAGCACCGCAACGCGATGAAATATTGGCTGACCAAGCTGCTGGATCAGGCGTTTCGCTGGCAGCGGCTTCCTTGAAAATATCAAAAGGAACATCAAGAACAACCGGGCCAGGGCGGCCAGTTGTCATGGTTTTCCATGCTTGGCGGGTCATCAGCGGAACCTGTTCGCCGCGGGTTGGCTGATAGACACGCTTACAATAGGCCTTAACAGTCGATGGGAAATCGGCCTGATAATGGCGATAGGTTTCTTGAAAGGCACCGCGATTAAACTGGCTTGTTGGTACATTGCCGGTAATGGCCAGAAACGGCACCGAGTCAAAGAAGGCATTGCCAAGGCTGATTGGCAGATTTGCCGACCCCGGGCCGCATGAGGTAAAGGTTGCCGTTGGCTGGCCCGATACCCGATAATAGACATCGGCCATAAAACCGGCAACGCTTTCATGGTGAACCGAGATCGTGCCGATATCGTCTTGGCGTTCATGCATTGCATCAATCAGGCCGATATTGCCATGGCCGCATAGGCCAAATACATAAGGCACTTTTTCCTTGATCAGATAATCAATGATAACTTGTCCACCATTTAACTTATTTGTATCTGACAAGTGCTTAGCTCCCTGTTGGTCATCGTCGTTACGGCGATCATTGCGTGCTGAATTATCTTTGTTGAATCATGGCACAAGCCTTGGCAGCTTCCAACAAAAATGGCCGCGTTCAGGTCGATTGTGAGACTTTGATGCGCAGGATTATGGCGCGGTTTATTTTGAGTATATTATTACTCATCACCCATGATGGTGTTGAAACTTGAAACGAGGTCGTTAAACCTGACGCCAACAATCGTGATATGTTTTTTCATGGTTTCCATGGCGCGGTCGGCATCGCCATCACGAAGTGCCGCCAGAATGATATCATGTTCGGCCATTGATTCTTCCATCCGGCCGCGTACCCGCAATTGCAGACGACGAAACGGACGCAACCGGTCATGAAGGCGACGGGCTTCGCTTGCCAGAAAGCCATTTCCAGACATTTGATAAATGCGGCCATGAAGGCGGGCATTGACTTCGTAATATTTTTTAGTGTCATTGGCAGCAACCGCCGCGCGACAGGTTTCATTGTCTTTTTCCAGCGCATCAATATCATCGGCGGTGGCACGGCGTGCGGCAAGCCGGATGGCCATACATTCGAGTTCGGCCATCACTTCAAACATTTCGACAAGTTGACTAAGGCTTGGCGAGCGCACAAAGGTGCCGCGGCGCGGCAGATGTTCGGCAAGGCCTGATTCTGCTAGTCGCTGTAAGGCTTCACGAACCGGTGTTCGCGATACGCCATAAAAGCTGGATAATTCAGTTTCATCAAGGCGTTTGCCATTGCCAAGCTCGCCTTCGACAATACGCTGTTCAAGCGAGTCTCTGATTTTCGCCGATGGTAATCTGTCCATCTATTCCGAATCCTGAATCTTGGTTACGCCTTTTGATCATTATCAGTCGCTTTCATCCATTCGTCTAGGATAATCGCGACATGTTTTGCTTCGCGCGCGGTGCCATCTTTGATTTGACAGCGGCATGATGTGCCATCGGCAATAATGACCGTATCGGATGGGGCTTGTCGGATTTTGGGAAGAAGGTTGGCATTTGCCATTTTCATCGACACATCAAATGTGTCCACGCCATAGCCGAAAGCCCCTGCCATACCGCAACAGCTGGTTTCAATTTTTTCAACGGCCATGCCATCAATCCATGACAGCACCTCTTCGATCGGGCGCACGGCATCAAACGCTTTTTGGTGGCAATGGCCATGAAGAAGGGCTTTGGCATTCCCGCTTTTCAAGGGCAGTTTTGGTTTATCGCGTGCCAACAATTCTTCAAAGGTTAATGTTGCATTGGCAACGGCAAAGGCATCTTGGCTGTTCAGCAAGGCCGGAATTTCATCCCGAAGCGCCAAGGTGCATGATGGTTCCAATCCGACGATGGGAATATCAAGCTTGGCAAAAGGTGCCATTGCGGTGACCAGCCGGTTTGCTTCAAGGCGGGCGCGGTCAATCATGCCGGTGGATAAAAAGGTACGGCCACAACAAAGCGGCTGTTTCGAGTCATTTGGTGCGGGAGTAAATACGTCATATCCACCCGCCTGCAAAACCCGAACCGCAGCACGGATATTTTCCGGCTCGAAATAGCGATTAAAGCTATCGATAAAAAGTAAAACCGGCGGTTTGGTTGTCGCAGATGCTGATTTACTGACAGGGTTGTTTGGCAATTCATGATTGCGGAACCAGCGCCTTTGCCAGCGTGGTAAAGGACGGCGTGCGCTAAAGCCGGTGAGTTTTTCGCTCAGCCAGGCCAGCCCCGGGACGATATCACGCAATCTTATCAAAGGCGCAATCGCCGCCGCATAAGGGGCATAATCGGGAAGATGAGCAACAAGCCGGTCATGAAGCGACAGGCCTTTTGCTTCGGTGCGAAGCGCGGTCACCTCAACCTTCATCCGTGCCATATCGACGCCAGTCGGGCATTCGCGTTTACAGGCTTTGCAAGATACACAAAGCTTCATCGTGTCTGCCATATCGTCGCTGGCCAATGCCGCTGGGCCAAGCTGGCCGGACAGGGCGAGCCGAAGACTATTCGCACGCCCTCTTGTTGAATCGCGTTCATCGCGTGTTGCGCGGAAAGACGGGCACATGACCCCGCCATCCAATTTGCGGCATGCCCCGTTATTATTGCACATTTCAACCGCGCCTTGCAGGCCACCAGCCTTGCCGGGCCATGCATCCCAATTCAATCGGGTTGGAAAATCGTCAATTTTATATCCGGGTGAAAAGCGGAAAAGCGAGCGATCATCCATCTTTGGTGCATTGGTGATTTTGCCCGGATTAAAAATATCCTGCGGATCAAACATCTGTTTTACCTGCCGGAATAATGCAGCCATTTTGCTGCCAAACATCACCTCGTTAAATTCGGAACGGGCGATTCCATCCCCATGTTCGCCAGAATGCGAGCCGCCATATTCCTTGACCAGTTTGAAGGCATCTTCGGCAATGCCTCGCATGGCGGCAACATCATCGGCATTTTTCATATCCAATACAGGGCGAACATGAAGACAGCCAACCGATGCATGCGCATACCATGTGCCGGTTGTGTTATATTTGGTAAAGATACGGGTCAGCTTGTCAGTATATTCGGCAAGATCAGGAAGCGCGACAGCGCAATCTTCGACAAAAGACACAGGCTTGGCCGCGGTTTTCATCGACATCATGATATTCAGGCCGGATTTGCGCATTTCGCTGATGCGGGCCTGATCTTCATCTTTGGTCAGAATAACAGTGCCGCCGGTAAAGGCAGCTGGCTTCTCCCAGCCAAAGCCAAGATCGCCCATCATGGTTTCCAGCGCGGTAAGGCGGCGGGTGTTTTCGGCTGGGTCTTCCTCGGCAAATTCAACAACCAAAATGGCGGCTGGTTCGCCTTTGATATAGGTCTCGACAGTGGGCCGGAAAATGGAAATCGATCGCGCCAGATCAAGCATGGTGCTGTCGATCAATTCCACCGCAACCGGATCAAGCGTCACAAGATGCTGGGCGGCATCCATGGCTTTGTAGAAAGTTGGAAAATGGCATAGGCCCATCACCTTGCGAGCGGGTAATGGCGAAAGTTTCAAGGTGATCGCGGTTGAATAGGCAAGCGTGCCTTCTGACCCAACCAGGAGATGCGCAAGATTTATGCCGTCACCGGCCTTGCCATCGGGGCGAAGTGCCATTGCGTCAGGAATGAGCGAATCAATATTATAGCCGCCAACACGGCGAAGCACCTTTGGAAAGCTGGATAGAATTTCATCGCCATGCGTCTCACCAAGCGCCAAAAGGTCAGGCAGGATTTTGCCAAGCCGTCCGGCTGGCCGTGCGGCAGCTGGATCATAGGCGCCAAAAGACGCATGGGTGCCATCGGCAAGAATGGCGTCAATTGCCAAAACATTATCCCGCATGATGCCATAACGGATGGATCGGCCACCACAGCTATTATTCGCGGTCATGCCGCCAATGGTTGCCCGACTTGAGGTTGAAACATCGACCGGAAACCAAAGCCCGTGCGGCTTTAACTGGCGGTTTAGCTCGTCAAGAACAATGCCCGGCTCAACAATACAGCGCCGGTTTTCAACATCCAGTTCCAAAATCGAATTGAGATATTTTGTATTATCAAGAACCAGTGCATGATTGACTGTCTGGCCGCATTGCGAGGTGCCACCGCCACGCGGTAAAAGCGCCATGCCCTGTTCACGGCAAAAGGCAATGGTTGCTTCGACATCGGCAATTGTTTTTGGAACAACAACACCATGTGGCATCATCTGATAAATCGACGCATCGGTTGCATAACGACCGCGCGTAAATCCATCATCAAACAAGTCACCAGAAATTGATCGTCTTAGACGTTCGAATCCGGTGTAGCCACCGCCGTCAGCCATATTTTACTCCAGTTTTTAGTATACAATTTGGATGTATTGTTATACAAACTGTATTTGATATTCAACCTTATTGATGGTTAAAGAGACATCATCAATTAAAAACGATACCGCGCATCTGATCGGAGACCTATTCAATGCCTACACCCTATGCCGCTGGCCGTCATTTCCTTCAAATTCCCGGCCCTACAAATGTGCCTGATAGGGTGCTTCGCGCGATGGACTATCCGACCATTGACCATCGCGGCCCGCAATTTGCCGAAATTGGGGCAAAATGTCTGGCTGGTATGAAAACGATTTTCAAGACTGACAGTCATGCGGTGATCTATCCTGCATCTGGCACGGGCGCATGGGAATCAGCCTTGGTCAATACCTTGCAGGAAGGTGATCTGGTGCTGATGGTTGAAACGGGGCATTTCGCCTCGCTTTGGCATAAAATGGCATCCCGCTTGGGTCTTGAGACCGAATTTCTGGCAACTGACTGGCGCCGCGGCGTTGACCCACAACAGGTTGAAGATCGGCTTCGCGCTGATACGGAAAACAAGATCAAGGCGGTTTGTATCGTTCATAACGAAACCTCGACCGGATCAACATCACGCGTCAATGAAGTTCGCACGGCGATGAATAATGCCGGTCATGATGCGCTTTTGCTTGCTGACACAATCTCGTCGCTTGGCTCGATTGATTTTCGGCATGATGAATGGGGCGTTGATGTAACGGTCGCTGGATCGCAAAAAGGCCTGATGCTGCCACCTGGACTTTCGTTTAATGCGGTGTCGGAAAAGGCACTGGCCGTTGCCAGCAAAGGCGGTATGCGCCGCAGCTATTGGGATTGGGAAGAACAGATTGCGGCAAATAAGGATGGCGCATTTCCGTTCACCCCGGCAACCAATCTTCTTTACGGCTTGGCCGAAGCGATCGATATGCTGCATGAAGAAGGGCTGGATAATGTGTTTAAACGGCATGACCGGCATGCCGCCGCAACGCGCAAAGCGGTGCAGGCATGGGGCCTTGAGGTTCTGTGTCAGGAGCCAAAGGATTATTCGAGCGCATTGACCGCAGTTTTGTTGCCAGATGGGCATGATGCCGACGCATTCCGCGCTGGCGTGTTGCAGAATTTCAATATGTCTCTTGGTAATGGTCTGGCCAAACTTGCGGGCAAGGTTTTCCGGATTGGACATTTGGGTGACTTTAACGACCTTATGCTTCTTGGCACATTAAGTGGTGTCGAGATGGGGTTGTCACTTGCCAATATTCCGCATCAAAAAGGTGGTGTTGACGCCGCCATGAATATGCTGAAAGGCGATTAAAAGGCTCACGCCAGTTTTGCCATCCCCATAGCTGGTGCCAAACATTAATGGGATGAAATGGGAGAGAAACATGAAATCTATCGTAAAAACGCTTCTGGTGACGGCTGTTACTGCGGTTATGGC
>DFSK01000111.1:0-5192 GCA_002378605.1 Alphaproteobacteria bacterium UBA3439 | reverse complement strand
TTTGATATGTCAGCAAATGAATTTGCGCGGATCGCCAATGCAAAGCTGGCTGGCAAAGCCAAAGTACAGGTCTATGGATCAAGCCAGCTTGGTAAAGACAAAGAACTGTTGCAGAAACTAAAGCTTGGTCAGATTGATTTTTCATTGCCATCATCAGTGATGTCATCGGTATCGGACGAATTTGGTGTTTTCGAAATGCCTTACATCATCCAAAGCCGCGACCATATGAAAAAGGTACAAGCAGCGTTAGGTGATACATTCCAAGAAGCGGCTGGTGCCAAGGGCTATCATATTTTGTCATATTGGGAAAATGGCTTCCGCCATATCACCAATAACACCCGCGCAATCAATGTACCCGCCGATCTGCAAGGCGTTAAGCTGCGCACACCAAAGGGCGCTTGGCGGGTCAAGATGTTCAAACTATATGGTGCGAACCCAACCCCAATGGCATTTTCCGAAGTCTTTACCGCCTTGCAAACAGGGGTGATCGACGGTCAGGAAAACCCATATGCGCAGATTGCATCAGCTAAGTTTCAAGAAGTGCAGAAATATCTGTCAATCACCGGCCATGTTTATACGCCTGCTTATGTCCTGACCTCAAAGAGTGGTTTTACCAAATTGCCAGCCGATGTTCAGGCTGCCTTGCGTGAAGCCGCTGTTGAAACACAGGCCTATGTATATGAAACCGCTGCCCGTCTTGAAAATGAACTTCTTACCGTGATCAAGGATGCTGGCGTTGCCGTCAATACGGCTGATAAGGCGGCTTTCATCGCCGCGTCAAAGCCAATCTATGACGATTACGCATCATCTGTAAAAGGTGGTGACGCGCTGATTACGAAAGTGCAGAACGCAGCGAAATAACAAAAAATCCAGCCATTAGGGCTATTTTGCCCCGATGGCTGGTTTATTTTATTTTGATATTTTGAAGATTGTGAATTGGCAGAAAAACACGCCGGAAACCAGACAAAATCTGGGCGGCAAAAAGGTCAGGGGGGATCACTGACGTGACTATTGTGGAAACGAACTTATTGCAACGCGTGATGACGCGGGCGCTGGAATGGTTTCTGATTTTTTTGATGATCGTGCTGACCGGTGTTGTTGTTGTTGCCGTTTTATATCGCATTGCTGGAGATTCCCTGTCTTGGTATGATGAAGTGGCAGCAGTGCTTTTGTCATGGGTTACCTATTATGGTGCCTGTCTTGCCGCTCTTGAGCGCAAACATATCGGCGTTGATTCGGTTTTATTAATGTTGCCAGCCAAATTTCGCCTGATCGGTGTTGTCGTTGCTGAAGCCTTTGTCATTGGCTTTTTTGTTTTGATGGCATGGGCCGGATATCAGGTTGCGATGATCCTTGCAGGCGAAACCTTGGTTAGCCTGACATGGGTGTCGGTGCAATTTACCCAATCGGTTATTCCGGTGACGGCGGTTCTTTTCATTATTTGCGAATTGCTAAGCATCCCTGCCTATTGGCGAGCGGTGGCCGCTGGCCAGTCGCTGAACGATCACTAAGGGCAAATTGATATGTTGATTTTCATTATTCTAGCGGCCGTGATTGGCTTGATTTGTCTGAATGTGCCTATCGCTATTTCGTTGGCGCTTGGCGGTGTTCTTGGGCTTTTGATAACCGAAGGGCCATCGTCTTTGGTGACTGTCGCGCTTGATATGTATGACGGCTCGACAAAATTCTCACTGATCGCCATTCCGATGTTTGTTCTGGCTGGCGCCATTATGAATGCGGGTGGTGTGACGCGGCGATTGATCGAATTTGTGTCGGCGCTGATTGGCGCTGTTCGTGGCGGTTTGGCCATGGTTTCGATTGGCGTTTCATTATTTTTTGCCGAAATTTCAGGCTCGGCTGTGGCTGATGTTGCCGCATTGGGATCGATCATGATTCCCGAGATGAAAAAACGGGGTTACGGCGCGCCGTTTGCGGCTGCGGTGACCTCTTCATCAGCCTCGCTTGCCATCATTATCCCACCATCCATTCCGATGATCCTCTATGCGGTATCGGCCAATACGTCGGTTGAACAGCTTTTTGTCGCTGGATTTATTCCAGGTTTGATGGGGGCGATCGGGCTTATGGGCGTTTCTTGGTGGTTTGCACGGCGTTATAATCTGCCGGTTGAAGAAGCGTTTAACTGGCCGCGTCTTCGTCGTGCGGCAATCGAAGCTGGCCCGACATTCTTGCTTCCGGTGATCATTCTTGGTGGTATCTTTGGCGGATTTGTAACCGCCACCGAGGCTGCGGGCCTGGCTGTTCTGGCTGCGATCGGTGTTGGCATATGGTATCGTGAAGTTGATTTTAGACAGCTTCATCGGGCGATGCTTGAAGGCGGTATGCAAACGGCTGTGGTGATGGTGCTTGTTGCGGCATCGGTTTTGATGGGCGGCTTTTTGACCCGCGCGCAGATCCCGCAGGAATTAGCAGCGCAGATGGTTGCCTTTACCGACAGCAAATATCTCATTCTGTTGATCTTGAATGTGTTCTTCCTGGTCATCGGGTTTTTTCTGCATTCGGCAGCGGCGATTATTCTGGTTGTGCCAATCGTCGTGCCTTTGATCCAGCAGGTTGGTATTGATCCGGTGCATTTTGGTCTGGTGGTAACGCTAAATCTTGCGATTGGTCAGCAAACGCCGCCGGTGGCCTCGGTTCTGATAACAGCCTGTTCGATTGCGCGGGCGAATATCTGGGAAGTGACACGGGTGAATTTGCCCTTTATTGCTGTCTTGGTTGGGGTGCTGCTTATCTGTACCTATGTTCCGGCCATTCCAATGTTCTTGGTCGAGCTGTTCTACCGCTAGAAGGAAATTGACATGACTGCCACTGATCGTGAGTTGCTTGTCCGCATTGATGATGGCATTGCGCATGTGACTTTGAACCGGCCGCAGGCACGCAACGCGCTGACCTTTGGCATGTATGAAGAATTGGCCAAGCTGTGCGCCCGTGCGGGACGTGCTGATGATGCTGATCATATCAAAGCCATCGTGATCGCAGGTGCCGGTGATAAAGCCTTTGCCGCTGGCACTGATATTGGTCAATTTACCGATTTTGACTCGACCGAAGACGGGTTGCGCTATGAAGCCAAGGTCGAATCGGTGATTAGCCAGATTGAGTCGTGCCAGGTTCCGGTCATTGCCGCGCTTCATGGCGCGGTTACGGGTGGCGGGCTGGTGATTGCAGCAGCAGCGCATGTTCGCATTGCCAGCGCGGCGGCGGTTGCTGGCATGCCGATTGCGCGTACATTGGGCAATTGCCTGGCCGTATCGAATCTTCGGCGTTTAACGGCATTATTCGGCGAGTCACGCGTTGCGCATATGATTTTAACCGCTGAATTGCTGGATGCTGAGGCGCTTTTGACAAGCGGGTTTGTGCATGAGGTTTTACCCGATCAGGATGGTTTGATGGCACGCGCCAACCAGCTTGCCGAACGCCTGAAACAAATGGCACCGCTGACCATTCAGGCCAGTCTTGAAGGGCTGCGGCGGTTGCGCCAAGCCGCCCCATTGCCGGATGATACCGATTTGATCGAGAAAAGCTATGTAAGCGCCGATTTTGCCGAAGGCGTTCGCGCCTTTCTTGAAAAGCGCAAACCGCAATGGCAAGGCAAATAGCCTCATCAAACGCCGATAGCCGAGATAAACAATGTCTAGCCTTGGAATTTAGGCACTTGCCAGCTTGTTGATGGCGCTGACAACGGCGCGGATCGGTGCGAGTGTAATTGACGTATCAATGCCAACACCATAAACCGACTGATCATCGTCAACAACAAGTTCAACATAGGCAGCAGCTTCGGCTTTTGATGTTGCCGAGCGGGTGTTTTGCCCGAAATCGGCAAGCCGGAAAACAAGGTTGAATTCGTCACGCATTGCATCAACAAAAGCCGAAATCGGGCCATTGCCAGTGGCGGTGATGGTCACTTCATTGCCATTGTGAAGCACGGTTGCCGTAATCCGTTCAGCATCGCTTGCACGGCTGGCGCGCCCTGATTCAAAGCTAACAAGCTTGAATGGGCCTTGCGGTTTGATGTAATGCTCTTCGGCCAGTTCCCAGATGCGCTGGCTGGTGATTTCCTTGCCGGTGGTGTCGGCCTCGTTCTGCACAATGCCAGAAAATTCAACCTCGGCACCGCGCGGCAGGCGAATATGGTGATCGGCCTCAAGAAGATAGGCTGAACCAGCCTTTCCCGATTGCGAATTTACCCGAATGATGGCTTCGAACGTCCGCCCGATATCAGCCGGATCAATTGGCAGATAGGGCACTTCCCATACATCGTCATTGGATTCGGCAAGCGCATCCATGCCTTTGCGGATAGCGTCCTGATGGCTTCCCGAAAAGGCGGTATGAACAAGCTTGCCAGCATAGGGGTGGCGCTCATGAACCAGAAGCTGGTTACAAAATTCGGCGGTTTCGATCAGCCCGTTGATATCGGAAAAATCCAGATGTGGGTCAACGCCTTGGGTAAACATATTTAGCCCAAGGGTGACCAGATCAACATTGCCGGTACGCTCGCCATTGCCAAACAAAGTGCCTTCGACACGGTCGGCACCTGCCATTAGGCCAAGTTCGGTTGCGGCGACGGCGCAGCCGCGGTCATTATGCGGGTGAAGCGACAAAATCACCGAATCTCGGTTGGAAAAATGACGGCCCATCCATTCAATCTGATCTGCATAGATATTTGGCGTCGACATTTCGACTGTTGCTGGCAGATTGATGATGGTCGGGTTTTCCGGGCTTGATTGCCAGACCTCCATCACCGATTCACAAACATCAAGCGCATAATCAAGCTCGGTTCCGGTAAAGCTCTCCGGGCTATATTGAAGGCGCAGATTTCCAGCGCCAAAATTGGCAAGACGATCAGCAACCATTTTTGCGCCATCAATGGCAATTTGTTTTACCCCATCACGATCTGATTTAAACACGACCCGCCGCTGCAATGTGCTTGTCGAATTATAAAGATGCAAAATGGCATTTGGCGCGCCACGAAGCGACTCGATCGTGCGATCAATCAAATGTTCGCGCGCTTGTGTCAAAACCTGAATCGTTACATCAGACGGTACATGACCGCCTTCAATCAATTCGCGCAAAAAGTTAAAATCAGTATCTGACGCAGCCGGAAACCCAACTTCAATTTCTTTGAATCCCATTGCGACAAGCATTTTGAACATGGCCATTTTGCGGGCGCTGTCCAT
>DFSK01000060.1:3941-6142 GCA_002378605.1 Alphaproteobacteria bacterium UBA3439 | reverse complement strand
AGCTAACCACCCTATTCATTCCGTCGCGATTGATCACATAGGTGACAATAGATAACGCCGACCCTTATATCGGGCCGGCGTTAAAAAAGATAGACTAAAATTAGCTATTCACTGCATCTTTTAGAGGAGCGCCAGCTTTAAATTTTGGCTGCTTTGATGCCTTGATCTGGATCGTTTCACCAGTTCTTGGGTTGCGGCCAGTTGTTGCTGCACGACTTGCAACAGAAAATGTACCAAAACCAACAATGCGTACGTCGCCACCTGACTTCAACGCACCTGCAATGCTGTCAAAAACACCATCAACGGCACGGCCAGCATCGGCCTTGGTCAGACCAGCCGCATCAGCAACTGCAGAAACGAGATCATTTTTATTCATAGGAACCCCCTGTTTGTAGGTTTCGTTTAAAAAGTAAACATTCTGGGGAATTTACACCCCTTTTCCATTGCTGGCAAAGGAATTTCTTGAGAAAACTGCCAAAAAATGGCGGTTTAAATCTCAAAATACTACGAAAGGATTAATGCGCGACAATATCGCTGTTATTTTCCGTTTTTTCACCAACCGGAACCGCAGCACCGTCATCGCCTGTCGGCTCAAGCGCGGTAGGGACAGGCTCACGCACCAAAGCCGCCGACAAAGCCTCGTCAACCATGGCCACGGGCACAATTTCAAGCGCGCCTTTGACATTATCCGGGATATCGGCAAGGTCTTTTTCGTTCTCTTTTGGAATCAGCACGGTTTTCAACCCACCGCGTTGCGCCGCAAGCAGCTTTTCCTTTAATCCACCAATCGGCAGAACACGGCCGCGAAGTGTGATTTCCCCTGTCATTGCCACATCACGGCGAATGGCAATGCCGGTAATGGCAGAGATAATCGATGTCGCCATGGCCACACCCGCAGATGGGCCATCTTTTGGCGTTGCACCTTCAGGGACGTGAACATGAACATCATGTTTGGCAAGATCGGCTAGATCAATGCCATAGATTTGCGCCCGCGATTTGATAAAGAATTCAGCTGCCTGAATTGATTCTTTCATCACATCGCCAAGCTTGCCCGTCGCGCTAACCTTGCCTTTGCCCGGCACCTTCACCGCTTCGATATTCAACAATTCACCACCAACTTCGGTCCATGCCAGCCCTGTGCTCACGCCGATCTGGTCATGATCTTCCATTTCGCCAAAGCGGAACCGGATCACGCCAAGATAATCTTCGATATTATCGGGCGTGACCGTGACTGATGTCTCCTTGCCAGACACAATCGCCGTTACCGTTTTCCGGGCAATCTTTGCAATTTCACGCTCAAGATTACGAACGCCTGCTTCACGCGTATAAAGCCGGATAATCGACCGAACCGCATCATCACTGATGGTTAATTCACCATCTTTCAGGCCATGATCGTCAAGCTGCTTTTTCATCAGATGGCGTTTGGCGATTTCCAGCTTTTCATCTTCCGTATAGCCAGACAAACGGATGATTTCCATCCGGTCCATCAAAGGTTGCGGCATGTTCAAAGTATTGGCCGTTGTGACAAACATTACATTCGACAGGTCGAAATCAACTTCCATATAATGATCTTGAAACGCGTTATTCTGCGCTGGATCAAGCACTTCGAGAAGAGCCGACGTCGGGTCACCGCGCCAATCAGCGCCAAGCTTGTCAACCTCATCAAGAAGGAATAGCGGGTTATTCATTCCGGCTTTTTTCATGCCCTGCAGCACCTTGCCAGGCATTGACCCGATATAGGTACGGCGATGGCCGCGAATTTCAGCTTCATCACGTACGCCGCCAAGCGCCATGCGCACATATTGACGGCCCGTTGCTTTGGCAATTGACCTGCCAAGCGACGTTTTACCAACACCTGGCGGGCCAACAAGGCAAAGAATTGGCCCCCGCATGGCTTTAGTCCGCTGCTGAACAGCCAGAAATTCAACAATCCGGTCTTTCACTTTATCGAGACCATAATGGTCGGCATCAAGAACGGCACGCGCCGCAACAATATCTTTTTTCAGACGGCTGGCCTTTTTCCACGGCAGCGCGACAATCCAGTCAAGATAGTTCCGAACAACGGTCGCTTCAGCGCTCATCGGCCCCATATTACGCAGTTTTTTCAGCTCGGCTGCGGCTTTTTCCCGAACCAGCTTTGGCAGCTTCATTTCATTCAGCTGAGCTTCAATCTCATCAAGCTCATTCATGCCATCTTCGCC
>DFSK01000060.1:439-3668 GCA_002378605.1 Alphaproteobacteria bacterium UBA3439 | reverse complement strand
TCACCAAGCTCTTTCTGGATGGCCTTCATCTGCTCGTTCAAATAATATTCGCGCTGGGTTTTTTCCATCTGCCGCTTAACGCGGTTGCGCACTCTTTTTTCGACCTGAAGCGCGCCAATTTCGCCTTCCATCACGCCCAAAATCTTTTCAAGACGTTCATGCACGTCAAGCGTTTCAAGCAAATCCTGCTTTTCGGCAATTTTGACCGCCAAATGCGAGGCGATCATATCAGCAATTTTATCGGCCTCATCAACCTGCTCAACCGCGTTCAAAACCTCCGAAGCGATCTTTTTGTTCAGCTTGATATATTGCTCGAATTGCTGAACCGTTGCCCGGCTAAGCGCGGCTGTATCAGCGCCGCGATCACCCGTTTGATCCGCAGGCTCGGCCTCGACAAATAAATAGCCATTATCATCGGTCAATGTATCAAGGCGCAAACGCAAACGCTCACCGCCTTCAACAAGCACTTTTACCGCACCATCGGGCAGTTTCAATAGCTGCAAAATCGAGCCAACAGTACCGGTGGTGTAAAGACCATCTCCATCAGGATCTTCAATGCCAGCTTCGGTTTGGGTCGCAAGGATGATCTGCTTGTCTTCAGCCATGACAGCCTCAAGCGCCTTGATCGATTTTTCGCGGCCGACAAAAAGCGGCACGATCATATGCGGAAACACCACAATATCGCGAAGCGGAAGAACAGGAAGCGCAGTTACAGACGAAACAGTCATTGGAAACAACCCTTAACTAGACAGATAGGAATAGCGGCGCGATGCACCGCCTGATAGAGATATGGGGCTTGCACGATCAGCTTTCAACCGTCCAAACGCACAAACCAACAGAGCGATTATGCGCCCTGTTCTGCCCCTTGCGGCCGTTTGGCATGAACAACCAGTGGCGCGGCGCCGTTATCGACGACGTCAGCATTAATCACCACCTCTTCGATATCACCGGTCGTTGGAATATCAAACATTGGCTCCATCAGGATATTTTCCATGATTGACCGAAGACCACGCGCGCCTGTTTTGCGCTCAATCGCCTTTTTCGCAACGGCTTTGAGAGCATCATCGCGGAATTCAAGATTGACGTCATCCATTTCAAACAGCTTTTGATATTGCTTCAAAAGCGCATTTTTCGGCTCGGTCAAAATCTGGATCAACGCCTCTTCATCAAGATCTTCAAGCGTCGCCACAACCGGCAAGCGGCCAACAAATTCAGGAATCAGACCAAATTTGATCAAATCTTCCGGCTCAAGTTCGGCAAGAAGCTCACCAATTTTGCGATCATCTGGGTCGCGGACATCAGCACCAAAACCAATGCCAGCACCCGTGTGGCGACCGGCGATCAGCTTGTCGAGTCCGGCAAAGGCCCCACCACAGATAAACAGGATATTGGTTGTATCAACCTGCAAAAATTCCTGCTGGGGATGCTTGCGCCCGCCTTGCGGTGGGACTGACGCAACCGTGCCTTCCATAATCTTCAACAAAGCCTGCTGTACGCCCTCGCCCGACACATCGCGGGTGATTGACGGGTTGTCAGATTTGCGTGAAATTTTATCGACCTCGTCAATATAAACAATGCCGCGCTGCGCCCGCTCGACATTATAATCGGCGGCCTGCAACAGTTTCAGGATGATGTTTTCAACATCCTCACCAACATAACCAGCCTCGGTCAATGTGGTGGCATCGGCCATGGTGAACGGCACATCAAGCATCCGTGCCAGCGTTTGTGCCAGCAGCGTTTTGCCACAACCGGTTGGGCCGACAAGAAGGATATTCGATTTTGAAATTTCCACATCACCTGTACGGCCAGCATTTGCCAGACGCTTGTAGTGATTATGGACAGCGACCGACAAAACCCGCTTTGCCCGCGCCTGACCAATCACATATTCATCGAGCACATTTTTGATATCGACTGGTGTTGGCACACCATCATGACTTTTTGACAGCTGCGTTTTATGCTCTTCACGGATAATATCCATGCAAAGCTCGACGCATTCATCACAGATAAAGACAGTCGGGCCTGCGATGAGCTTGCGCACTTCATGCTGGCTCTTTCCACAAAAAGAGCAGAACAAAGTTCCCTTATCAGCGTCATCTTTTTTTGCCATTTCACGGCTCCTGCGCTTGGTCGTTTGGGCGGCCTTGGGGCCGACCAGTCGGTTTAATGCAGCCCTAGTCTAGAGCGCGTCCATCGTTACTTACAAACAAAATCTGTGCCAAAGTCAAAATCGAGAGATCCAGCATCTGGCAACAGCTGGGCGTTAGCCTTCTGTCTTTGGTATTGGACGCTTTTCAACCACTTGATCAATCAAGCCAAAATTTTTCGCATCTTCGGCTGTCATGAAGGTGTCACGATCCATAATTTTTTCAATCTGTTTGATTGTTTTGCCTGAATGTTTCTCGTAAATGCCATTCAAACGCTGGCGCAAATCAAGAATTTCCTTAGCATGAATTTCGATATCGGTTGCTTGTCCTTGAAACCCGCCAGATGGTTGATGTGTCATGATGCGCGCATTTGGCAAGCTGAAACGCTTGCCAGCGGCGCCTGCCGTCAGCAAAAGCGATCCCATGGACGCGGCTTGCCCCATGCAAACGGTCGACACATCGGGGCGAATATATTCCATCGTGTCATAAATCGCCAAACCAGAAGTCACAATGCCACCGGGTGAATTGATATACATCGAAATATCTTTGGTCGGGTTTTCCGATTCCAAAAACAGCAATTGCGAACAAACAAGCGATGCAACACCATCATCAATCGGCCCGTTCAGGAAAATAATCCGTTCTTTCAGCAGCCGCGAGAAAATATCATAGGCGCGTTCACCGCGATTGGTTTGCTCGACCACCATCGGCACCAGATTTGCCTGAATTGGATCATGAATCCGGTCTTGCACGCTAAAAGGAAAATTTCCGGTATTATGGCTCATTCACTGTCTCCTGGGACATCTCGCAAGACCGCAATTCGCAGCCCATATCATTCTAAATCACGCATCTACCAAAAACAGCAGCGTTAAGTCTGCAAACAGACTCATACCATGACCGGCAATCCGCATCAGTACTATATGGGCATCGGCAAAAACGGTTCAAGCAAAAGATCAAGAAACCTTGCCGGTTTTCCCTGATTTTAAAAAAAACTGGCAGGAACACCGATCAATGAAAGGAAAACAGGACGCAGCCAAGCAATAGAAGGCGGCCCGCCGACCAAAGTCGCCTTTGACAAAAGCACCCCA
>DFSK01000060.1:0-171 GCA_002378605.1 Alphaproteobacteria bacterium UBA3439 | reverse complement strand
ACAAAAGCACCCCAGCAAAAAGGGCCGCCAAATCTGGCAGCCCCTCATTATTCCGGCAAATGGCAAGCTAGATTTTACAGCCTGCCGTTTCGCCTTTTAATCAGCCGGTTTGGCTGTTTATTTCTTTGCAGCAGGCTTTTTCGCCGCGGCTTTCTTTGCAGCAGGCTTTTT
>DFSK01000046.1 GCA_002378605.1 Alphaproteobacteria bacterium UBA3439 | reverse complement strand
ACGCCGGGACCTTCTTTTGAACTTGTCAATGGAGGGTCTAAATGACTTTACGACCAGACACATACCGTTTGCATAACGGTGAAAAAGCAACAGCCCAATTTTCCACAACAGAATATGAAACACGGCTTGCCGGTTTGCGTGCCATTATGGCGACTGCCGGTGTGAAAGCCGTCATTTTTACCTCGATGCATTCGATTGCCTATTATTCGGGCTTTCTTTATTGCGCCTTTGGCCGACCCTATGGGTTGGTTGTGACCGCCACTGAAAATGTGACCATTTCCGCAGGTATTGACGCAGGCCAGCCATGGCGCCGATCCTTTGGTGACAACATCACCTATACCGACTGGCAGCGCGATAATTTCTGGCGCGCGGTTCGATCAGTTGCGGGCGAGAACAGCGCGATTGGCTATGAGGGGGATCATCTAACCCTCGACCAGCATGGCAAGCTTGTTGCGTTTTTATCGCCATCAAGCCTGACCGATTTATCAATGGCGGTGATGCAGCAACGTATGCATAAATCACCAGCCGAGCTGGCCCTGATCCGCGAAGGCGCGCGCATTGCCGATATTGGCGGCTATGCGATTCGTGATGCGGTAAAGCTAGGCCAGCGCGAAATCGATATTGCCATGGCCGGACGTGACGCGATGGAACTTGCCATTGCCGCGGCCTTTCCCGATGCCGAATATCGCGATAGCTGGGTTTGGTTTCAATCTGGACTCAATACAGATGGCGCGCATAATCCGGTCACCAGCCGGAAATTGCAAAAGGGCGATATTCTGTCGCTAAACAGCTTTCCCATGATTTCGGGCTATTATACCGCGCTGGAACGAACCATGTTCGCAGGCTCGGTTGATCCAACAAGCCTAAGCATCTGGCAAGCGAATATCGCCGCCCATGAATATGGCATTAGCTTGCTAAAGCCCGGGATGCGTTGCAGCGACGTAACGCATAAGATAAACGCCTTTTTGGAAGAACGTGACCTGCTTCAATATCGCAGTTTTGGCTATGGTCATTCCTTTGGTATTTTATCGCATTATTATGGTCGCGAAGCGGGGCTTGAGCTGCGCGAGGATGTTGATACGGTTCTTGAACCGGGGATGGTGGTGTCGATGGAGCCGATGCTGACAATTCCACATGGTCAAGCCGGGGCTGGCGGCTATCGCGAACATGATATTTTGATCATCAATGATGATGGCAATGACAATATCACTGGCTATCCCTATGGGCCGGATTTCAACATTATTGGCTAGGTATCTTTTATTCTGTTGGTCAAAATTAACACCGAACCTATTTCCGGCAGGTTCGGTGCCTTTGTCGCCATTTTCAGGATTTTGCCCATCGCCCCTATTTGCCTTTCATCGCCAAAGCACATACCCGCATAGGATGGTTTTATCCGTTTCTTTATTGAAGTCGGCATTTAGTCGTCCTATACCTTAGCGTGACATAGCGCATCAACGCCGATCATCGCCAAGAAAGTTTTATGATGGAAATCGCTGACGAGATTACGATCCCTGCCCCTCGCGCCGTGGTCTATGAGGCGTTGAATGATATTGCAATTCTAAAAGCCTGTATTCCGGGATGTGAATCGCTTGAACGCGAATCCGATACCAAGCTTGTTGCCAAGGTCACCTTGAAAATCGGGCCGGTAAAAGCCAAATTCAACGGCATGGTAATGCTTGACCAATCCAAGGCACCCGATGGCTTTAGCCTTTCGGGCGAAGGCGAAGGTGGCCTTGCCGGTTTTGCCAAGGGCGGCGCTGATGTCACTTTGACCGAAGATGGCGAAACCACAATTCTGCAATATAGCGCAAAAGCGGAAACCGGCGGCAAGATCGCCCAGCTTGGCGGCCGCCTGATTACCAGCACGGCCAAAAAACTATCCAAGAATTTCTTTGAAAAATTTGAAAAAGTCATGACTGGTGAGGTGGAGATTAATCGCGAAGACTAGCGCTAACCATCACGCCGAAAGCCAAGAATTTGCCGGCGATGACCAATCGCTTGTTAGGCGGGTCAGCCTTTCCAACGCGCCAATGGCAATTTGACAAGAACCAGAATAGCCAGCAAAAATCCAGGCACCATCACCATGAAAATGGCATCTTCAATCGGCGTCAAATCACCAAAAAATCCGATTAGAATGCCGCCAATGGTCAGGCTGCCAAATGAAACGCTAGACCACCAAGTCATAACGCGTGCGCGGTAATCTTCTTCTACCTTTAGCTGAATCAAAGTCTGCGCACCAATGCCTGCAACCGTGGCGGTAAAACCGGTTAACACAAAAATCAAACTCATCGGAATGATTGTGCTTGTTAGGTTTAGACAGGCCGTTCCGACAATGCCAATGGCAAGCATAGGCCATAGACAACGCTGGATAAAATCTGGCGGCAATTTGCCAAGTCCGATCCAGCCCGACGCGAGCAACGCGCCAACACCAGCAGCGGCCGTCGCCGTCGCCAAGGCCTGACTTTCGCCACCAAGAATCTGGCCAATGATCGCAGGCTGGATTTCCAAAACGCCGCGAACAAGAAAGCTATTCAGCGCCACCATACATAGAGCGGTAAAAATCAGTGGTGTTTGCAAAGCCACCTTGCCGCCATCACGCATCTTTTGAAAAAACCGGTCGGCATTCGGCTTTGCCTTGGCGCGTGGTTCAAGTGGCAATAGCGCCAAAGCCACGATCAGCGGCGCATAAAGAATAACCGCGATCCCAAATGTCGTTGCAAGGCCAAGAAGCACAATCGCAAAGCCGGATAGCCCCGGGCCAACAACGCGCGACATGTTCCATGACACCGAATTCAGCCCGATGGCGCTGGCAAGATAGGGGCGCGGCACCACAATCGAAATAAACACCAGCCGGATCGGGTGATGAACAGCGCTAAGCAGGCCAAGGGCAAGCGATGTTGCAATCAAACTATGCAGATTATGCATGTCAAAATATTGCAACCCAAAGATCACGAAACTGACAAGCATCATCAGAATTTTTGTAATCAGAAAGGCGCGCCGCATATCCCAGCTTTCGGCATAAACAGCAATAAATGGCCCGATGATGCCAACCGGTGCCATCAAGGCAATCGACACAAAACTAGTCCAGAACGTGGATTCGGTTATCTGCCAGGTCAGCCAGCCAAGACCCACCTTTTGAATCCATGTGCCAAGCAATGACAATGTGTTTGTCAAAAAATAGATGACAAATGGCCGTAACGTAAAAGCGTTCATCTATCTTACCATACCGGCCTTTTATCCTGCCAAAACAGCATCAAGAAACGCTTCAATGGCCGCGTTGAAACTGGCGGCATCTTCACAATAGGGCGCATGACCGACCCCCGCTAGCAACGCATGATGCGCTTGCGGTAAACCGGCTTTTAACGCGGCGGCTGCATCGGGTTTCACGACAATATCATCAGCCCCCGTAAAAATCGCCACTGGCGCGGTAATCTTATCAAGAAACGCGCTCGTATCGAGATAGTGCATCGCAAAACCGCCACAACGAATACCCTCAACGCGGATTTCACCAGCGACAGCCGCCAGAAATGCCATGATTTGCGGATCAATCCTCCCCGACAGCATCTTGCCAGCCCGAAGCGCGCCATAAGACGCATCATCCATCACTTCGCGCTGCTGAATTCGCTCAAGCACGGCCGCCCCAAGCGGCGAACCAGCTGGCTGCGCCCGTCCTTTATGCGTGCAGGACAGAATGATCGCCTCGCATATGTCTGGGTGGGTTGCGCCCAAAACCTGCGCCAGCATACCGCCCATCGAATGGCCAATAATAACGGCCTTGCCGGTGACGAGGCTGGCAATCACCGCGGCAACTTCATCAGCGATTGCAACCATACCGCCATCAACAACCTGCGATTCACCAAAACCGGGGGCATCAATGGCAATCACCGTCTGGCTGGTAAAATGGGCAAACTGGCAGGCCCAGCTTTTGCTACTGCCATTAAATCCATGCAAAAACACCAAAGCAGGGCGTTCGGTGTTTTCAATCTGTGGTTGATTGATTCGGTATGATGTGATCGTGCCACTTGTTTCATTCCGAAAGCTAGATAATCGTGGCAAAAAATCCATAGGATATCGATTTTCTGACATATATTTTCAAGCCCCCATCAAAAATAAATCTGTAATTCATATGTAGACAAATATTCAACAATGTAACAGACTAATTTTCATCGGCGCCAGATTTACGCCGTAAAAAATTACCAAAATGGGAGGGATGCATGAAACTTACACGTATGATTACTATTGGCATTGCAGCGATTGGTTTGTCCTTTGCGGCAAATGCAGCTGACCTGCGCGTCGGCTTGCAATCTGAGCCAAGCTCGATTGATCCGCATTATCACAATCTTGGCCCGAATAACGGATTTGCCACGCATATTTTTGGCGCTCTGGTCGGCAGTGATGAAAACCAGCAGCATTATCCGGATCTGGCGGTTTCTTGGAAACCGGTTGATGATACAACTTGGGAATTCAAACTTCGCCAAGGGGTCAAATGGCATGATGGCAGCCCATTTAGCGCCGATGATGTTTTGTTTACCGTTGAGCGGGCGCAGAATGTGCCAAATTCACCGTCAAGTTTTGTAACATATCTTAAAGGCAAGACCTTCTCAAAAATTGATGACCATACGGTTCACATCAAAACGGAAAAACCATATCCGCTGATGCCGAATGACATGACCACGGTCAAAATCATCTCGGCGAAAGCCGGTAAGGGTGCCAGCACCGAAGATTACAACAGCGGCAAAGCTGCGATTGGCACAGGCCCCTATAAATTCGTTGAATGGGTCCCAGGTGACCGGATCGTTCTTGAGCGCAATGATGATTATTTTGGTGCCAAAGCGGCATTTGACAAAGTGACCTTCAAGCCGATCAAATCAGGGCCAGCGCGGATTTCGGCTTTATTGGCTGGCGATGTCGATTTCATCGATAATGTACCGCCACTTGATGTGGCGCGGCTGAAAAAGGACAATTCGGTTCAGCTTAGCGGCGGCCCGTCAAACCGTGTGATCTATCTTCACATGGATCAGTTCCGCGAAGATTCACCCCATATCAAGGCCAAAGATGGTGGCGCCATCAAAAACCCGTTGATGGATGTTCGCGTTCGTAAAGCCATTTCCATGTCAATCAACCGTGACGCCATTGTTGATCGCGTCATGGAAGGCGTTGCCGTCAAGGCAGGCCAGCTATTGCCAGCCGGTTTTCACGGTGTTTCAGACAAAATGAAGCCCGAAGCCTATGATCCAAAAATGGCGAAAAAGCTGATGGCCGAAGCTGGTTATCCCGATGGATTTAAGATGGTTGTTCATGGGCCAAATGACCGGTACATCAATGACGCTAAAATTGCCGAAGCATTGGCACAGATGCTGAATCGTGTCGGCATTGACGCCAGCGTCGAGACCATGACCAAGGCAGTCTACTTCAAGCGTGCTTCGCGTGGCGGGCCGGATAAATCACCTGAGTTCAGCTTTATGGTTCTTGGTTGGGGTGCTGGATCTGGTGAGGCATCATCACCACTAAAAGCCCTGCTTCATACCTATGACAAGTCAAAGGGACTCGGCGCGGCAAACCGTGGTCGTCATACCGATGCCGAGGTTGACACACTCATTCAAAAAGCACTGGCAACGGTTGATTCTGATGCGCGTGGCAAATTGCTGGCCGCCGCAACAGAAAAAGCCGTTGGCGAAAATTACGGTGTGATTCCGCTTCATTATCAGGTGAATACTTGGGCGGCAAAAGCTGGCTATAAATATCTGCCACGCACCGACGAGCGTACAATCGTGATGGGTCTCAGCGCAAATTAGTAAAAGACCTGTTTCTTCTCAAACAAGTGATCTCACATGCCCTGCCGTTTTTCGGGCATGTGAGATTACCATTGCCTTGTTCGGTGATTAAATGACAGCCTTTATTTTAAGACGATCGTTACAAAGCATCATTGTATTACTCGTGATGTCATTGATCGTGTTTGTTGGCGTCAACCTTGTTGGTGATCCGGTTGATATGTTGATCAATCCGGAAGCAGACCAGTTCGAGATTGATCGCGTGATCCGTGAGCTTGGGCTAGACCGGCCTGTCGCTGAACAATATTGGTATTTTATGATCAACGCCTTTCAAGGTGACCTTGGGCGATCATTCGTTTTTGGCGAACCGGCATTAAAGCTGATTATCCAGCGTATGCCGGCGACAATGGAGCTGGCGTTATTCTCGCTGTTCATTGCCATTTCCTTTGGCATCCCGCTTGGCGTTTATGCTGGCTTAAAGCCAACAAGCAAGATCAGCCGCACCATCATGGCAAGTTCTATTTTAGGCTTTTCGATGCCGACCTTCTGGGTTGGTATTATTTTGATTATGTTCTTTTCGGTAAATCTTGGCTGGCTGCCGTCAACCGGCCGCGGCGATGTTGCCACCTATTTCGGCATTACCAGTTCGATCTTCACGCTTGATGGGCTGTCGCATCTATTCCTACCAGCTTTCAATCTTGCCTTGTTCAAATTATCGTCGGTCATCAGGCTGGCACGCGCTGGTACGCGCGAAGTGATTTTGCAAGATTACATCAAATTTGCGCGCGCCAAGGGACTTGGCGAAGGCCGAATCATTCGGGTTCACCTGCTGAAAAATATCATGATTCCGATTGTCACTGTCATTGGCTTGGAATTTGGATCATTGATCGCCTTTTCAACCGTGACCGAAACGGTCTTTGCATGGCCGGGCATGGGCAAATTGATCATTGATGCGATCTATAATTTGGACCGGCCAATTGTCGTTGCCTATCTGATGATTATCGTTTTGATCTTTGTCACTTTGAATCTGATCGTGGATATTATGTATTCATTCCTCGATCCGCGGGTTCGCATTAAAGGGGTCAGCTAATGGCAGGCAAAACCGCAACATCTGGCGTTGTGCCAGCATCGGGATGGCAGAAATTCTGGTCGGACTTTTCCGAAAGCCCAACCGCTGTTGGTGCCCTATTCGTATTTCTGGTGGTGCTTTTCATCGCGATTTTTGCGCCGATAGTCTCGCCCACCAATCCTTATGATCTGGCAAGCGTTGATATTATGAACAGCCGCCTTGAGCCAGGATCGCAAGATTTTGAAGGCAATGTTTTCTGGCTTGGCACCGATGGGGCTGGGCGCGATATGTTGTCGGCAATTTTTTACGGGCTTCGGGTTAGCCTTGGCGTTGGCGCATTATCAGGCGTTGTTGCCTTGATCATCGGCGCCGCGGTTGGCCTGTCTGCGGCCTATTTTGGTGGCCGTTTTGAAACCTTGGCAATGCGGATTGTTGATATCCAGCTTAGCTTTCCATCAATTTTAATGGCGCTGGTCATTTTGGCGGTGTTTGGCAAGGGCGTTGAAAAAACCATCATCGCATTGGTACTGGTGCAATGGGCCTATTACGCCCGCGCAGCGCGCGCTAGCGCCCTTGTTGAAAAGAACAAGGAATATGTCGAGGCGGCGCAATGTCTTGCCCTTGGCGACAGGCGGATCATCCTTCATCACATCATGCCGAATTGTTTGGCCCCGCTGATTGTTGTTGGCACGCTGCAAACCGCGCATGCAATCTCGCTTGAAGCGACCTTGAGTTTTCTTGGTCTTGGGCTACCAATTACCGAACCCTCACTTGGGTTGCTGATTGGTAACGGATTTGAGTTCATGTATTCAGGTGATTACTGGATTAGCATTTTTCCGGGTGTCGCCCTGCTTATCACCATCGTGTCGATTAATCTTGTTGGTGATCAGCTGCGCGATATTTTTAACCCGCGCTTGCAACGATGAGGTGCGCCGTGGATCCGATACTTCAAATCAAAGATTTACAGACGCATTTTTTCACCAAGGCCGGTGTTCTTAAAGCGGTTGACGGGGTTAGCCTTGAAATCGGCGCTGGTGAAATTGTTGGGCTTGTTGGCGAATCCGGTTCGGGAAAATCGATCACCGGCTTTTCGATCATGGGGCTTGTTGACGCGCCCGGGCGCATTGTTGGTGGCCAAATCCTGTTCAAAGGACAGGATCTGGCAAAATTATCACCCGCCGAAATGCAGGCCTATCGCGGCAACCGGATTGCGATGATTTTCCAAGATCCGATGATGACGCTAAATCCGGTTTTGCGCATTGAAACACAAATGGTTGAGACGATCCTGTCGCATGATAGTAGCGTCAGCAAGATTGACGCACATGCCCGCGCCCGCGACGCGTTGGGGCTGGTTGGCATTTCGTCACCTGATGAACGGCTTCGTGCCTATCCGCACCAATTTTCAGGCGGCATGCGCCAACGCGTCTCGATTGCCATTGCCATGTTGAACCGGCCTGATTTGATCATTGCCGATGAGCCGACAACCGCGCTTGATGTCACGATCCAAGGACAGGTAATTCACGAAATGCAGCGCCTATGTCAGGAAACCAAAACCGCTTTGTTGTGGATCACGCATGATCTTGCCGTGGTTGCCGGTATCGCCGAACGTATTTGCGTTATGTATGCTGGGCGCGTCGTTGAACAGGGGCCAAATGCCAATGTGATTGCGGCACCAATGCACCCCTATACAACAGGCTTGCTTGGCAGTGTGCCGGGGCAGAACCGGCGCGGCCAACCCCTGCAGCAGATCGAAGGCATGGTGCCATCATTGATGAATCTGCCAACGGGCTGTGCTTTTCAGAACCGGTGTAATCTGGTTAGCGATATCTGCACCAGCACCAATCCAGATGCCATAAGCACCAAAGATGGTCGGCTGGTCCGATGCCACAATATCGCTGCAGGAGACAGCGCATGACACCGCTTTTGACCGTATCAAATCTATCACGCGATTTTGTCAAATCACTTGATATGGTGGCCAAGGTGTTAAACCGGCTTGGGCAGAATTATCGTGAAGAAGTGGTGCATGCCGTTGATGATGTATCCTTTTCCGTCTTCAAGGGTGAAATTGTTGGCGTTGTCGGCGAATCTGGATGTGGTAAATCAACTCTTGGGCGCATGGTAGCTGGTATTTTGCCGCCGACAAGCGGGCAGGTTTCCTTTGATGTGACGCAGGCTAAAAACACCGATATTCCCGATGCGTTGCGGACGCAGATGATTTTTCAGGATCCGTTTTCATCGCTGAATCCACGAAAACGTGTCATTGACATCATTACCGAAGCACCAATCCATCACAAATTGATTGCCCCATCAGAAAAGCGCGCCTTTGCCATTGAAATGCTGCAACGGGTCGGGCTGGATCCAGATACGCTAGAACGATATCCGCATCAATTTTCCGGCGGGCAACGGCAACGTGTTGGCATTGCGCGGGCGCTCGCCGTATCACCTGAATTTCTGGTTTGTGATGAATCGATTGCAGCGCTTGATGTATCGATTCAGGCGCAGATCATTAATCTTTTTGTTGATTTGAAAGATAGTTATGATCTGACCTATCTTTTTATCAGCCATGATATTGGCGTGATCGAGCACATCTCGGATCGGGTAATCGTGATGTATCTTGGCCGCATTGTCGAAACGGCGCCAATTGAAACTTTTGTCAAACAGCCAAACCACCCCTATACGCAAGCGCTTCTTGCCGGGGTGCCGCGACTTGAGGTTGGCAAACGTCAATATGAGCCCATCAGCGGCGAAATCCCATCCCCTCTTTCACCGCCAACGGGCTGTCATTTCCATCCAAGATGTAAATTTGCAACGGCACGGTGCAAAGCCGAAAAGCCGGCATTGCGTGAAATCGCACCTGCGCATTTTTCTGCCTGTCATTTGAATGACGAGGCCTGATCCCTATTGCTTGGCAACAGCTTGGAAAGGCTTTCCGGCAAGCGCCAGAACACAGCTTGTCAGAACCCATGCGCCTTTCGCGATGGCTTCATTGCTGGCGAATTCCTCAGGGCAATGGCTTAGCCCATCGCGGCACGGAATAAAGATTATGGCCGCCGGTGCAAAGCGTGACAGATGCGCCGTATCATGACCGGCTCCGCTTGCCAATTTTATCGCAGATAACCCATTTATTGCCGCCGAATCGCTAAGATTTTGCATCAGGTCACTATCCATTGGCGCAATATCAGCTGCGGCAAGTGGTGCCACATCAACAGCGCAATTGCGGCGTGTCACACAATCACGGCAAATGGTTTCAAATGCCGCCAGAAAGGCGCTTTTGGCATGGGCGCTTGCCGATCGCATATCAAGCGTCATTTCAACCTGACCCGGCACGATCGCGGCGCCATTTGGAAAAACGTCAATCTTGCCAATCGTTGCCACAAAATGCTGGTTTTCATCACGGGCGATATCACTTGCCAGACGATTTATTGCTTGAATGATATCCGCCGCCGCGACAAGCGCATCCTGCCGATCGGCCATCGGCGTTGTGCCACTATGACCAGCCTGACCCTTAACCGAAATACCATAGCGGTAAATCCCAGGAATCGCGGTCACAATCCCGATATCATGGCCTTGAGTTTCCAATATTTTCGCCTGTTCGATATGAAGCTCAAGACAGGCCAGAATTTGATCAGCATCGGATCGCACTTTATCACAGCCAAGATTGGTGCCGCCAATGCGGGTGATTTCGTTTCCAAGCTGGCGGCCATCTGCATCAACCCGACCCAAGATTTCAGGCGTTAACAGCCCCGCCATGTGACGGCTGCCAAGACAAGATGTACCCCAGACATTTAGTTCCTCACCAAGATAATCGACAATTTCCAGATCAAATGGCAGTTCGATCTGATTTTCATTGAGATAATGCACCACCTCAAGCGCCGCAATAACACCGGCGATGCCATCAAACCGGCCACCGGCAGGCACTGTATCAATATGTGATCCGATTAGGACTTTCGTTCCATCGGCCTTGTCCCCATTCGCCTTTTTTAAATTGGCCGTGCGGGTACCAATCAAATTGCCTCCTGAGTCGATATGACAAACAAGTCCAGCTGCAGCAAACGCATCGGCAAGCCAGTGCCGCGCCGCGTCAAATTCGGGGCTGAAAACAAGCCGCGTATAGGGGCGATCCGCTTCGGTAAAGCTGGCAAGCTTGTCAATGGCGGCGGCAATTCGCGCTGTTTGCGCTGTGGCTGGACTGACTTTCATTGAAACCACCATCTGCTGTTTGACTGCGATCAAAATCAGCGTAGAGTTTAATTTAGGATTTTCAACCGGCCCATGATCAGTGGGGGCTATGTTTGGTCTGGAGCATCCGCTTTCAGCAAGGATGACATAATTTTCTGACCACGGACAGCGTATTTAGGAGCTTA
>DFSK01000169.1 GCA_002378605.1 Alphaproteobacteria bacterium UBA3439 | reverse complement strand
CGCCGCGTCCGGCCAGAACATGGCGATCAACAGCGTTGAAACAGCTATTCATCTCACCATCAGGGAACCAGCGGTAAAACGGCGGGTTGCCGTCATCGAGACCGGTTTTTGGCGCCTTTACCCAATCAATCGCCGTTGCCGCATCAAGCCAGAATCCAGCCTTGTCCAAAGTTGCATCGCGATAGATTTGCGCATAGCTATTCATTGACCGTTCCTTGTTCATACCCAGACTTAAAACCCAATTGTCATTGCCATCTGATCATTGTTCAATTGCGCCTACTGTCGCTAGCGGAAAATCTGCCCTAAATCATAGACAATCTTTGCCGCTTCCGACTCGAGCGGGAATGACAGCATCCCCATCACATCATAGCCAAGGAACAATGGCATTATGTAAAACCGGATCATAAACAGGAACCAAGCCACATAAAGCGGTTTCAGCCGATCAACCAAAAAGCCTGGCGTTAAGAACGACATTGCCCTGATCATCGGTTCAGTGACTTTCATAAAGGCGCGCATGAAAAAGAAATCAGAATCTTCATTCAAAAAGATCGTCATTCCAAAGCGACCAATCAGGGTCCACATCGCGGCCCCTAACGTGTAGTCGAGCAACAGCACGCCCCAGCTAATTCCGCTATCCATAATTCCCCCCAAAATCACGCATCAATATATTTGCCATCAATCTTTGACGTTTTTATCAAATGAATTTTACAAAAAAAGCGGAGCAGGAGAAACCCCCTGCTCCACCAAGTTTGATTTCGAGTTCCATCGGGCCTTAAGCCTTAGCTGTTTTGAACAACTTCGCCCTTTGGAATACGGATCGAATCAACCATCTTCATGGTTTCCTCATCTGGCGCCTCAGTGGCCTTTGACACGACGATCATCAAGATCAAGCTGACTGGCATACCAATCATACCAAACCGAAGATGATCAATGCCAAGCCAAGGATCCATGCCGCCCCACCTAATCGCATAGAGATAAGCGGTACCTGCGGTGAGACCACCAATCATGCCGGCAATTGCGCCAGCCCGATTTGCGCGTTTCCACCAAATTCCGAGCACCAGTGGGAAGAACAAGCCTGAATTTGCAAAACAGAATGCCCAAGCAACTGCGCCCAGAATTCCGGTTAGCTTTTGCGCCGCAACATAGGCACCAGCAGCACCAATCGCCAACAGCAATACCCGCGCGACAACAAGCCGTTTACCGCTGTCCGCTTTTGGATCAATGATCTTGTAGTACAGATCATGTGACAAAGCGTTCGCAATCGCCAAAAGCAATCCATCGGCGGTTGACATAGCAGCCGCAAGACCACCAGCAGCAACCAGACCTGAGATCACATAAGGCAGGCCAGCAATTTCAGGAGTCGCCAACACAACAATTTGGCCATTCATGAAGAATTCCTGCAACTGCAAAATACCGTCGCCGTTACCATCCACAAGCTTCAAGAAGCCAGCACTGGTCCATTTCTGAACCCACTCAAGAGACTGCGCATCGGCAAATGACTTACCGATAATACCAGTCGCCAGATTAGGATCGAGCAATGACAGCTTGGTAAAGGTCGCCAAAGCAGGTGCGGTTAGGTACAACAGGCAAATAAATACCAATGACCAGCCGACTGACTGACGTGCAGCCTTGACCGAAGCGGTGGTGAAATAACGCATCAGAACATGCGGCAGTGAAGCTGTTCCCAACATCATACAAAGAACCAGAGTGAAGAACTTCCACTTTGCCATCAATGTATCGCTGGCATCGTTGATACCAACGCTGAGCGCCTTTAGACCACCAGCAGCCTTTTGCGCTGCCGGATCAACTGCAGCACCAAGGTTATGCAGCACCTCCAATTCCTGAACCGCCAAAACCGCATCAAACTGAGCGATATGCGGGATCAGGCCGTAGCCAAGCTTGTTTGACATCCAGAACACGGGCAGAAGATAGGCAACAATCAAAACGATATATTGCGCCACCTGCGTCCATGTCACCGCACGCATTCCACCCAGCATTGAACAGGCCAAGATACCGGACAACCCGACCCAAACACCCCATTCAAATGGGATATCCAGCATTCGCGCCGCAACCGTGCCGGTACCGTTAATCTGCGCCGTCACATAGGTAAAGGAAGCCATAACAAGAACGATCACCGCACAGAAGCGTGCAAGGTTACCGCCATAGCGTGTACCGATAAAATCAGGCACCGTATAACAGCCAAACTTGCGCAGATATGGTGCGATCAAGCTTGCCACCAACACGTAACCGCCGGTCCAACCAACAAGGAACGCCATATAAGGATAGCCGTTCATGTAAATGCCACCGGCCATCGCNNGACAACCCAACCCAAACACCCCATTCAAATGGGATATCCAGCATCCGAGCCGCAACCGTACCCGTACCGTTAATCTGCGCCGTCACATAGGTAAAGGAAGCCATGACAAGAACGATTACCGCACAGAAGCGCGCAAGATTACCACCATAACGTGTCCCAATAAAGTCAGGTACCGTGTAACAACCGAACTTGCGCAAATATGGTGCGATCAAGCTTGCAACCAATACATAACCACCGGTCCAGCCAACAAGGAACGCCATGTAAGGATAGCCGTTCATGTAAATGCAACCAGCCATCGCAATAAACGACGCACCNNGCAGGAACTTCACGTCCGGCAACGTAATATTGCCCCGATTCCATGGTCCGGGACAAAATGCCAATCAAGGCGTAAATTGCGATGGTAAATCCAACAAACATCCAGCCGATTTTCTCAGCGCTGACGCCTGCTTGTTCTAGGATTGCCATGAGAATGACAAAGCCGAGGAATCCAAGCGTATAGACTCCATAAACTCTGCCAAGGTTTTTGATAAATCCACCTTCAAGTTTCATAGCAGCACTCCTAATCTTCTGAAACGCCGAATTCATCATCAAGTTGGCTTTGTTTTGTTACAAACCAGAAGACGAGAATTGCGAACGATATCTGAACTCCCATGCCAGCCATAAAATAGCCGCCCGGGAACGATCCAGCTCCGCCGTTTAAGGCGTCACCAAACCAGTGAATTATGAATGCGAAAAAAATCCAAATTGCCAATGTCTTGTATAATAGACTTTTCGATCTATCCCAATGACTTGGCGCTTCCGTAGCATTGTTGCTCATAAAAGCTTCCTCCAATATTTGTGATTTACCTCTCCAAGCAAATCACTTCCCCACGATCCAAATGCGGGCGAGACAAATTCAGGCCACACAAATGAACCAAAATGATGTCGCGATTTATTGTTATTTTGCTCACGACAATACGCCGATCAAATGGTAATGAGTAAGTGCGAAATGGCAACAAATTTTAACATGAGCGTTTTGACAACCAATGATGGCCACGATCAAATCAGTGCTGCGCACCATCGGATTCATCAAAGATCCGCCGCTGACAACTCGCCAGCAACTTTATGATTTCATTGACAGCCGCGCCGCATTTGTGTCGCAGGTGACGCTTTACACCTATGTCAAAGCCCGCGCCGGCACCCGCTTTCCAAAATTATTCCAAAATGACGATTTTTTAACCTCTTTGCGCATTGCCCGCTGGCATGTCTATGGTGCCGCCATTTGCGATCTTGGTTTATTTGCCATTGCCCAGCTCAAGCGCGATGG
>DFSK01000058.1:7320-9574 GCA_002378605.1 Alphaproteobacteria bacterium UBA3439 | reverse complement strand
CCAAGCAAATGAAGTGGTTCGCGCGTTCCGGGAACCGGAATGATTTGGCTTGCATCGGCAAGGCCTGCCGCTTCGGGCCAACGCCGCGCAATATAGCCTTCAATCGCTGCGGTAAAACGCGGGCTTCCCGTTGCCTTTGGATAGAATTGCCATTGGTCATTATGACGCGACACACTGTCGATCAATAAAGCTGCTGGCGGCTGTTGCGGCTCGCCAATCGACATATCAAGGACGCGCAGATGTGTTGGCGGCGTTATCGATTCAAGAAGCCCACGAAGCTGGACAAACATATTGCCGTCAAAAATGGCATGCGCTGGATTAAGTTTCATGGATTTTTTTCACCATATCAAAAGAACGGCTTGGCCCGCCAATTGGTTATTTCGCCCTCATTGGTAGCGCATGCCTTGCGCCGGGGCAATGGCTGCGATGATGTTACTCACTAGCAAAATAGACCAATTTCAGTAAACTGATTTCAACCAGATTGATTGTGATGGGTGATCTGGTGCCAGCGCACCATCTTGCCTTGAAAAGGATCACGCCCTCATGCCGCAAAAGCCAGCCATTTTTCTTGATCGCGACAATACGCTGATCCGCGATGATGGCTATATTTTCGAGATTGAAAAATTTGCCTGGATTAACGGTGCAGCGGCGGCATTAAAGCGGTTTCATCAGGCCGGATTGCCGGTATTTATTGTAACCAATCAAGGCGGCATTGGACGCGGCATCTTTACGGAAAGCGAAATGCATAGATTCAATGATCATCTGATTGATGCTGCCGAAAAAGCAGGCGGGGCCATTACCGATATTGCCTTTTGTCCCCATCACCCGCGATCGCCTGATCCGGCAATGGCGGCGGCGTGTCGTTGCCGCAAACCCGAACCGGGGTTGCTGTTTGATCTTGCGCAAAAATGGCAGATTGACCTTGGTGCTTCGGTGATGATTGGGGATCGTGATAGCGATGTTGACGCGGGAAAGCGGGCTGGCATGGCCGCCTATCTTTTCGACTCGGATAATCTGGATCAGCTTGCCAAACAGGTGATGGATCGCCATTTTGCGGCAAAGGTGGGTGGCAGCATATGACCGATCAAAAGCATTATGAGGTGATTGTCGTTGGCGGTGGGCTGACCGGTGTGATGATGGCATTGGCGCTGTCTTATAGCGGCTATGGATCGGCCACGGCACCAGCTATTGCGCTTGTTGACCGCGCCCCAGCACACCCCAAATCGCCAAATTCCGAATCAGCAAACCTCAAAACAGCGGCCACCATAACCCCAAATGGCGATCATCGCACCACCACCATTCACGCCGCTGGCAAAACAATGCTTGAGACGCTTGGCGTCTGGCCGCTTATTGGCGATATGGCAACGCCAATCACCCGCATCAAAATTGCCAATGGCGCCCCGCGCCAAGGTGGACTTGCGCGTCGTCAACGACCTGAATTCAGCCTTGATTGGCATGATGACGACCAGCCAATGGCCTATGTTGTGGCCAATGACCGGCTTCTTGATGCCCTTTATGCGGTGATGGCAACGCGGCCAATCGTCCATATCACAGATGCCGAGGTGACCAGCTTTGATGGGGCAGGTGATCTTGCCCGATTGCAATTTGCCAACCGGCCGGATTTAACGTGCCAGCTGGTTGTTGCTTGTGATGGCGCGAAAAGCAAATTGCGCGACCATGCCGGTATCCGCAGCTTTGCCGAACCGCATCGGCAAACCGCCATTGTTGCCAATCTGACCCTTGAACGCGATCACGCCAATATTGCCTATCAGCGGTTTTTGCCAAGCGGGCCATTGGCGCTGATGCCGCATGGCCCGTTTCGGGCTTCGCTTGTTTGGACTTTGCCAAAAGCTGAGGCCGATCGTTTTCTGGCGCTCGATGAAACCGATTTTGCCAGTGTGATATTGGCCGCTTTCGGTGAAACGCTTGGCGGATTGCAGCTTGATGGGCCGCGCCTTGGCTGGCCATTAAAACCAACATTTTCCCGCAAAATGACAGGCCCGCATCTGATTCTAGCAGGCGATGCCAGCCATGCGATCCATCCGCTTGCCGGTCAGGGATATAATCTGGCGCTTGGTGATGCGGCTGTGCTTGCCGATTGCCTTGCACGCGCCAATGCGCGCGGGCTTGGTGCCGGTCACCGGTCGGTTGAAACTGATTATCTTGCCGGACGCAAACTCGAAGTCACCGCCATGACAGCCATGACAAGCGGGCTGAACCAGCTTATGTCATTCCAACCAGCCATTGCCAAAGT
>DFSK01000058.1:5122-6996 GCA_002378605.1 Alphaproteobacteria bacterium UBA3439 | reverse complement strand
GGGCATCTGGCGCGGGCCAATCTTCTTGAAGGGCATCTGCCCGCATAATGGTGCCTAGCTGCGGCGCGCCCCATCACTGGCAAGACGCGCCAGGTAATCTTCCATCAACTGGTCTTGCCGAAGCGCATAATCATAAAGCAGGCTCCAGCTAAACAGACCGGTATTATGCCCGTCGCTAAACCCAAGACGGATCGCATAATTGCCAACCGGTTCAATGCTGCTAATCAGAATATCTTGTTTTCCCGCTGGTGTGGTTTTCTGGCCAGCGCCATGACCCTGCACCTCGGCAGATGGTGATTCAACCCGCAATAATTCGGCCGACAGAGAAAATTCTGCGCCATCATCAAAGCGGATTTCCAGCCGATCCTTGGCTTTTGAAAGGCGGATTTCTTCAGGCCAGACATCTTGTAATGATGTTTGCGGCTGTGAGGTGGTCATGGGGTTCAATATCCTCGCATCTAGACTTGATTTTATCTTGGCATGTAATCTTGGCTTTCATGGGCGGCCAAAAACCTATTCATCGGCGCCAAGATCACGCGCTTCATCGCCAAGCATGATTGGCACACCAGCGCGAACCGGATAGGCCTTGCGCGCCTGATGGCTAATCAATTCATGATTTGCGCGATCATAGGTCAAGGGGCCGCGCGTCAAGGGGCAAACCAACACTTCGAGAAGCCGTGGGTCGATTTCATAATCTGCCGCAGGGTCAGTGTCGTGCATCATTTCCTCCGGTTTCGTCATGCAATGCCATTTCCATCATGGCAATCAACAAATCGGCACGTTTTGCCATTGAATCTGCTTCTAAAAGCGCCTGTTTTTCGGCCACTTCAAAAGGACAAATCATGGATAATGTGGCCAATAGCTGATGATTATCCGAATTTTCAATCTGCGTCCAGTCGGTCTCGAATCCCTTCATATCAAAATAGCGTTTCAGCACGCTGATCAGCGGATCACGGTCAAGCGCGCTAAGATCGACGCGAAGATCATTGGCAAAAGGCTGCCAATCAACATCAGCCACCAGAAACCCATTCGGGTCAAGCTCTTGGCGAAGACGATGAAACCGGCACACGCCGTTTAACGCAACGACAAAGCGGCCATCATCACTTTCTTGAAAAAATGACAAACGTCCGGCACAGCCCGTTTCAAACAAACCCGGATCTTCGGCCATATCATCACCAGCGTGATGATCAAGTGGCTGTACCATGCCGATCAGCCTTGTTGGCGTTGCCAGCGCATGTGTCACCATCGCCAGATAGCGCGGTTCAAAAATATTCAACGGCAATTGCCCGCCCGGAAGCAAAAGGGCGCTTGGCAGCGGAAAAATCGGAATCCGCATCGGAAGCTGGTCAAATTCCGGATCAAAAATACCACCTGCCATAATCACTCCTTAAAAAATTAGGTACAAGCCGCTCTGCTTTCGCATTATGGCTGTATTTACCCTTGTGCCGCATAAAGGCTGTTTAGTCTGACCAAATTTGCTTTGTCCATTATAGACATAATCGAGGCCCATTACAGACATAATCCGGCTAGGCAAATAGTAGCGTCGATAGCTTGCGCCGCGCCGCCATCACATCATGATTTGCCGGCCCAAGCGTCTTGAAAAATTCCAACAGCTGGACTCGGGCCGCCTCTTCATTCCAAGAGCGATCAATGCGGATGGATTCAAGAAGCTGTTCCATTGATTCGGCTTGCTCGCCAGTGGCAAATAACGCCAGTGCCAGTTCCTGCCGCGCGGCAAGATTATTCGGATCAGCATCAACCGCAGCCCGCGCTTGCGTCAAACCGCCAGCCGCGCCAGCTGCCTTTTCCGCCAATTCCAGCGATTCAACGGCAATCACCATGGCTGGTTTATCACGAAATTCATCATCAAGCTG
>DFSK01000058.1:0-4800 GCA_002378605.1 Alphaproteobacteria bacterium UBA3439 | reverse complement strand
CATGCCCGCAAGACCATCAGGCGACTCAGGATCGGCCGCCATGATTTCATGATATTGCGCCATCGCATTTTCATAATCTTGTGTTTCAAGAAGGTTGTTTGCCGCCGCGACCATTGCCGCGATATCTGGCCCGCTTCCACCAGCTGCTACCAGCTTGTCAATAAATTGCTTTAACGTTGATTCAGGCTGCGCACCGGCAAAACCATCAACCGGCTGCCCATTGAAAAAACCATAAACCGTTGGCACTGATTGCACCCGCATCTGTTGCGCGATCTGTTGGTTCTCGTCAATATTGATTCGCACCATCTTTACCTTGCCCTTTGCGGCGGCAACGACCTTTTCCAAAAGCGGGCCAAGCTGTTTACACGGCCCACACCATGGCGCCCAGAATTGCACAACAATTGGCATTGTTGCCGAACCATCAATGACCTCGGCCATGAAATTATCCATATTCACATCGATTGGTGTGGTGTCGGCGGCTGCCGCAATAAGCTGTTCCATTTTTGTCCTAAACCTCTTTAAAGAGCGATTATCCGATTATGTTCCACCGGCAAGACAGTGCGTCTGAACCGGCGATCACGCCCTTTCGTGAACTCTTCATCTAGATGTAATCATCGGGCGTTGCAAAACAAGGGGCGCGCCAAGGCTGGCCTCAGGGCCATTTAAAAATCAAGCCAGCGCGGCTGATGGCCTGTATGCGCTAAAAATTGCTGCAAGCCTGGCCCGGTGATGCCAATCGTCATGTCATTGACAAGCGGATGCGCGTAAATGCGATCACCGGTTTGAAGCGCCGAATCAAGAAGCAACGAAACCTTATGATCAGAATCATTGATCACCGTCAGCGGGCTGACCGCGCCCGGACGCACACCCAGCATTTCAAATAACCGGTCAGCACTGCCAAATGACAACCGGTCACAGCCAATTTTCTGTTCAAGGTTTTTTAAGTCAATTACCCGGTCTTCTTGGGCAACAATCAGGAAATTGCGCTTTTTCCGGTCGCGGAGATATAGGTTCTTGATATGGATTCCGGGCATATCGCCGCGATGCGCCTTGGAATCTTCAACCGTTCGCAGGGGCGAATGATGATGCGTGACATAATCAATTGCCAGCGCGTCAAGAACCGCAAAAAGTGATTCCGGCGTCGTTGGCAAGCTATCTTTGAATTGTGATGATGCGTCCATAATGCGGCCCTGATAAGGTAGATTAATTCGTCGCCATAGATGGCGATGACCATCGGCTGGCCTGATCTCTTTCTAGCCGGATGATGACGCCTCTGCAAGACCATCGGTTTGCCGCGTCACAGGCCAGTATCAAATCTGCCTCAACTCTGTGAAAAATGTAACGAAATGCAACGATTGACGCGAATCGTCGCTCATATTAAGACACGAGATTATAGTGACAGGAAATGTTGCATCACAAAATGAAATTCAGGCGATGACAAATATTGGTCTAATCGGATGTGGCATGTGGGGCCGGAATTTAGCGCGCAACCTTGCCCAGCTTGAGGTGTTGGCCTCGGTTGCCGATCGCCAAGCCGAAAATGCCGCCGAATTCGGATCGGCCTTTTCCGCCAAACCCGTTGATGTTGATACGCTAATTCATGATCAATCAATTGACGGCATTGTCATTGCCACTGCCGCACCAAGCCATGATGCGCTTGCCATTGCCGCCTTGGCCGCTGGCAAACATGTTTATGTGGAAAAGCCATTATCACTGACATTGGCTGGCGCAAAAGCCATTCAAGCAGCAGCGCATGCTGCAAAAAAACAAGTGATGGTCGGGCATCTGATCCGCTATCATGCAGCCTTTATAGAATTGCGAAAACAACTTGCCGCCGGCGCCATTGGCAGCCTTCGCCATGTTCAGGCAAATCGGTTGGCAATGGGGCGTATCCGCAATACCGAATCAGTGCTATTTGATTTATGTCCGCATGATCTGTCGCTTATCCTTGCGCTTATTGGCAACCTTCCGACAAAAATTCACTGTGCCGGTGCAAGCCATATGACTCCTGATATTGTTGATTTTCTGACCAGCTTTATGGGCTTTGAAAATGGCGTCTCGGCTGGCATGCAAACAAGCTGGCTAAGCCCATTCAAAGAACATCGCCTTACGGTCACGGGAAGTGCCGGATCGCTGGTTTTTGATGATACCAAACCTTGGCCGGAAAAATTGACCCTCTTTCAGGATCAAATGCGGCTGAATGGCGAACATTTCATCATTGATCGGGCAAGCCCAATTGCGCTTCCAGTACCCGAAGCCGAACCATTAAAAGATGAAATGCGCGCCTTTATCCAATCTTGTGAAACGGGCAAGCCAGCACCAACTGATATTGCCGAAGCGATCATGGTTCAACAGGTTCTTGAAACCATGCAAACCCAGTTAATCGACACATCCGCCGCATCCTAGAGTCATCAGCCAGTGAGGCCCAAATGAGCATCGCCTTTATTGATTTAAAAGCCCAACAAGCCCGTATTCGTGACAAGGTCGAGGCCGGATTCCAAATGGTACTTGATCACGGCGCCTATATCATGGGGCCAGAAATTTCTGCATTGGAAACGCGGCTTGGTGAATGGACAGGCGTTGTGCATAATATTTCCTGTTCGTCAGGAACCGATGCATTGTTGCTGGCGCTTATGGGGTTAGAGCTGCAACCCGGACAGGGCGTAATCGTGCCATCTTTTACCTTTGCCGCAAGCGCCGAAGTGATGCCAGTTATGGGCGCAATACCGATTTTTGCCGAAGTGGAAAAAACCAGCTTTAACCTTGATCCCGAAAAATTGCCGCAAGCGCTTGCCGCTGGCAAGGCCGCTGGTATCGATATTGTTGGCATTATCGGAGTCGGGCTGTTTGGCCAGCCCGCCAATTATGCCGCGATTGGCAATTTTGCCCGTGAAAATGGTCTTTGGCTTATTGATGACGCCGCGCAAAGCTTTGGCGCGACATGGCATGGCAAACCAGTTGGTCAGCTTGCCGATATCACCTGCACAAGCTTTTTTCCGGCCAAACCGCTTGGCGCCTATGGCGATGGCGGCGCAATCTTTACCAATGATGATAAAATTGCCAACATCATCCGCTCATGCCGTGTTCATGGTATGGGTCGCGATAAATATGAAAATATCCGCATTGGCATGACGGGTCGTCTTGATACCATGCAGGCGGTGGTGCTTGACGCCAAGCTTGATATTTTCGCCGATGAACTCGTGCATCGTCAAAATGCTGCTGACCGCTATGCCGCTTTGCTTGAGGGCGTGGTTGGCACGCCATCGCTTGAGGCAGGCGTCACATCAAGCTGGGCGCAATATGTCATTCAATTGCCACAAGGCAGCAACCGCGACGCAATCTGCAAAGCGCTTGGCACTGCTGGCGTCCCAACGGCGATTTATTATCCTGTGCCAATGCATCGCCAGCCGCCTTATGCGCATTATCCTGTCAGTTCTTGCGATCTGCCGGTGACAATGGATTTATGCGATCATGTGTTGGCCTTGCCAATGCATCCCTATCTTGAAACAGCCCAGCAAGCGCATATTGCCGCCAGCCTGAAAGACGCGCTGGCCAAAGCCTAAGGGCCTATCCCGCAATTAATCTGCTTGCCAAAATAATCTGCTTCGCGGCAAACATATGAAAAAACCGCTGCCATCACCACTCGATTGGGTAATTTGCCTCTTGCAAGGGCGCAAGGCTTGGATTATACCAATTTTCAGCGGTTCGCGATAACCGCATCCCACCTGATTTGGTGGATGCGACGCGGGTGTAGCTCAGTGGTAGAGCACAACCTTGCCAAGGTTGGGGTCGAGGGTTCGAATCCCTTCACCCGCTCCAATTTCTCATGTTCCAAGGGCCATAGGCCTGCACATTAGTGGCGGCTTCTAAGCGATTAACGCTCTGGAATTGGCGTTTGGTGTCCAATCGGGCATATGACCGACGGCTGATTGCGCCAAGGAGACATGATTGGCGATATGATCTGAATCAATGATATTGGCGTCTAGACCGCAATCTAATCACCGTCTGGCGTCAACGGCTTTGCCCCTTTGCCAAGATGCATGATTGAAAATCTATGCGCCGCAATATCGCCATTGCAACAGACCGGCAACACCATCAGTTAAAGGATTTTGACACGCCAATTGATATTGAGATTTTTGGCGGCGTCACACATTGCTTTTCGTCTTGAAGCGCCCTGATATGACGCCGGCGTGCTGGTGCATTTTCGCCAAGCTCGGCGGCAAAATCAAATTCGGCTTTTAACGCGGCGCAATCGAGAGTCTCATCGCCATCGCGGGTGAGAATTGATCTATCTGGTGGCGCGCAGGCAAGCAGCAAAAACAATGATGAACACAGCATTCCCGTCACTAAACGCATGGCAAAATCTTCACAAACTCACAATTGATATGCGCAAAAACCAGCCCCGGATCGTTAAATTTGACCAGCAAATAACGACATAAAACCAACAGACTTTGCCTATGGCTTAAATGGAACGACCGGCGCACCGCCTGCGGTCCAGCCGACAATGCCATCACTCAAATGGGTGACATCACTGTAACCAAGCTGGCTGACAAGCGCATTGCCAATAACGCCGGTTCGATTTCCGGTACGGCAATAAAGCATGACGGGCGTATCTGGCGTTGGCACAATGGCGGTGAATTTCGTCTGAAATTCAGGATGCAACTGCCCCGATTGGGTAAAGGCGGTAATGGTATGCGCGCCTTTAATGATTCCCGTTTCTGCCCATTCCTCAGCGCGGCGAATATCAATCACCACAACGCCCTTTTTCTGGGCAGCTTTTAACTCGGCAGGTGTGGCATC
>DFSK01000141.1 GCA_002378605.1 Alphaproteobacteria bacterium UBA3439 | reverse complement strand
GTCATGGCGCGTTTTTCAATGGCAATGCGCTGGATGTTCAAAATATCTTTATAGGCATCTTCCATTGGAAAATCATTGTCGAACTGGCGGGAAAGCATGCGCGGTACGAAATGATCACCGGCAAAGCTGCGGGCGCTTGCGGTCGTCACAACTTTGGTTAGAGCCTCGGTTGAGAGGCCACCAGCAACGGCCAGCGGCAACACTTCGCATAGCGCGACAATATTGATGTCATAGATGATGTTATTGACCGCTTTCATCATCTGGCCAGAACCGCTTTCGCCGCAATAGACGATAAATTCGCCCATCGCATCAAGCTGGGGCTTGGCCCGATCAAATAAGGATTTGTTGCCGCCAAACATCAAGGTCAATGTGCCATCTGTGGCACGAAAAGGAAGGCCGGAAATTGGGCAATCAGCGTAGGCAATGCCGCGGCCTGCCAATTGATCATGGATGGCAGTGGCCTCAAGACGGTCAATTGTTGAGGTGTCGATAATGGCAAGATCGCCTTGTGCTGATTCAGCAATACCACCAGCGCCGAAAATCACCTCATTCACCTCTTTGGCAGATGGAAGGCATAGGAATATGAGATGACAATTTGCCGCCAGATTACCAAGCGTGCTGGCAATGATGATATCATCACCATCCAGCCGTTCAGTGGCGGCTGGTATCGCGTCATAGGCGTAAAATGGCGCGGCAATTTTTGCCAGATTATTGGCCATGCCAAGCCCCATTTGGCCGAGGCCAATAAACCCAATACCGCTATTACGCATCGCATTTTATCCCTTCGATAGATGATCGGTGGCGGTACCGAGATGAAACCGCCAGCGATCAGTCTATACAGAAATGTTACCTTGTATATATGACGGCGTATATATGGTGACGTATATATGACGGCAGTTGTCAGCGCGGCCATTCTGCATTAGCGTTCTCATTCAGCATAATAATTTTGCTGGCGTGATCTTGCTTGGCATTGTTCTGCGACAAGATCGGCGGTCAGTATCCCACAAATATATTTGGTTAAGGACCTTTTAAATGGCTCGGCGTGAAATTCCATTTTTGTTTATTCGTGGCGGCACATCGCGCGGCCCTTATTTTAATGCGGCTGATTTGCCATCTGATCGTGATACGATTGCCAAAATTCTGCTTCAGGTGGTTGGCGCGGGTCATCCATTGAACATTGATGGTATTGGTGGCGGCAATGCTGTGACCAACAAGGTTGCGATGCTGTCACGATCTGCCGATGATGCGGCTGATATTGATTATTTCTTTGCGCAGGTTTCGGTGTTGGAACAGCTTGTCGACTTCAAACCAACCTGCGGTAATATTCTATCGGGTGTTGGCCCAGCGGCGATTGAAATGGGGCTTATGCCAGCCAGTGATCCCGTTACCGAAGTGCGGATCAAGCTTGTTAATACAGGCGCATTGGTCGTGGCAAGGGTGCAAACGCCGGGTGGGGTCGTGCGCTATGATGGCGACACCGCGATTGATGGCGTGCCCGGAACCGCCGCGCGGATTGACCTTCAATTCATGGATGTTGTTGGTGCGGCAACTGGAAAATTGCTGCCAACTGGTAATCTTCGCGATCAATTTGACGATATTGAAGTGACCTGTATGGATGTGGCGATGCCAACCGTTACTGCGCGCGCCGATGCGTTTGGCCTTTCCGGCCATGAAACCGTCCAAGAATTAAAGGCTGATAAAAATTTCATGGCGCGGATGGAACGCGTCAGATTGGCAGCGGGTGCAGCAATGGGCATGGGCGATGTCACCCAATCGGTCACGCCAAAATTTGCCATTTTTGCACCGGCAAAGGCAGGGGGTACGATTGCCGCACGCTATTTTATGCCGTGGGAACCACATCCGACAATGGCGGTAACGGGCGCGCAATGCCTTGCCTCATGCGCCATGACACCCGGCAGTATCGCCGATGGTTTGTTGACGCGGCCAACAACCAGTCCGGCAACCGTGACGATCGAACATCCGTCAGGCATGATTGATGTTGTTGTTGATTATAATACAGGCGGTAATGGCTTTGATCTGAATTCTGCTGGTCTGGTGCGAACCGCACGCAAATTGGCATCGGGAAATCTGTTCGTATCTGACGAGGGTTAAACGGAGTTGAAATGCCGAATCGGTAATTTCTGCCGAGCAATGACAGCGGTGACAGCAATGGCGTCACTGCTGTTTTTTTGATTAGCCCTTTTTGGTTTTGCCAAACCGCCGCCACATTATAAAGCTGCTAACCGCGATAGCCGCAAACGCCAGCGTGGTCCGCAAGAGGCCACCCATCATGAATAGCGGTAACGATATGCTGAGCAGTACCAGAGGCGAAAAGAACCGTTCGAGCAGTGAGCCTGTATCCCGATGCTTTTGGTAAATCGGAAAGACCATCGAGAATATCGCAATAATCGCAAAGAATAATGACCAAGGCCGCAAGAAGAACAGCATAGGATCGGAATCAATCGCCAAAGCTCGCGCCAAATTCAACTCGGCGATATTGCCAAGAACAACACCAAGGATCATTGGTGCCAGCGGGAACCCGAACTGGCGCATTATGAAACCCAAAATACCAAAGAAGAATAATGTCCAGATATCTTCAATTGAATTATGAAGTGCAAATACGCCAATTGTTGCAAAGGTTAATATAACAGTTGCCAGAATATAAGTCTTGATCCGCGTTACGAGGACAAAAACCCTGAGAACACCTGACTGCATTCCAATCATGATGAAGCTCGCGAGGAAAAAAGCTATATATATGGAATAGGCAAGTGCCGGCTCGTCTTTTATGAAGGTTGGCCCCGGCACAATATCATGCATGAGTAACGCACCAAGCATGATTGCCGCCGTGATATCACCCGGAATACCAAGTGCCATAAGTGGGGTCAAGGCGCCACCTTCAACAGCGTTATTTGACGCCTCAGGCGCAATGATACCGCGGGGGTCCCCTTTGCCAAATTTGGAGTCATCTTTGGCGGCTTTTTTGGCCTGATCATAAGCAAGGATATTGGCAATAGAGCCGCCCGCGCCGGGAAGAATCCCTGTAAACATGCCAATTAATGCTGAACGGATTACAACGGTCCAGTTTCTGAACAAAATTCCGATTGCGCGGCGATGTTCGATTTTGACTTTAACTTGTTTCCTGTCGCTAAGTGCGTTCCGGGCGGTAACGGGATCGCGCAAATCAGACAGGAGCTGGGAAAAAGCAAACAATCCAATCAGTACTGCAATAAAGTCAAACCCGGTCAAAAGATAATCGGAGCCAAAGTCAAACCGGCCAACGCCAACAGCGTCATCCTCACCAACGGTACGGATAAATAAGCCTGCAGCACCGGCGATCAGGCCTTTGACCAGATGTTCACCAGCAAGTGACGCCGTCACGGTCAAGGCAAACATGACAAGCATGAAAAAATCCCACGGTTGGAATTCCAGCCCGACCATCGCAAGCTGGGGCGCAAATAACACCAGCAATATAGCCGATATGATGCCGCCACAAAAAGAAGACCAGACGCCAATGCCAAGGGCGAGGCCAGGCTCACCAGCACGTGCCATTGGAAAGCCGTCAAAGGTTGTTGCCACTGAAGATGGTGTTCCCGGTATGCCAGTTAAGATGCCCGACATAAGACCGCCGGAAAGACCACCAACCAAAACCGAAATCATTGTCGCAAGCCCTTGTGCTGGCGGCATTGAAAAAGTAAAAGGCAGCGTCAAAACGATCGCCATTGCAATGGTAAAGCCTGGAATCGAGCCTGCCATCAACCCTGCACCAACACCGATGACCATATAAGTCAAAGTTACCGGGTCGATGATATTCAGCAGTGCTTCAAGAAAAATATCCATTTGAGGTTTAAAATCCCGTCAAAGATCCGCGTGGCAAAAACACTTCCAGCACATGTGTAAAGAGAAGCCACATGCCGCCAGACGCACCTAAGGCGATTACCAGATGTGTTAAAATTGCATTCCAGCCGCCAAGAACGGTCAGCAGGATGAAGCTAAATAAGATGTTACCAACTAACATGCCCAAATAGGGAAGCGCCAGCAGGTACAATGCAAAAATCGAAAAGACAGCAATCACGTTTCGCCAATATAAAACAAACCCCTTAAGCGTCTTTTTTGGCACAGGAGAAATGTCTTTCTGCGGTGTGCTGAACGACTGTATGAGGTAAATAACACTCAAGCCGCCAATGATTATGATGATTATCCTTGGCCAAGCCGCAGGTGATAAAACACCATAGTCAGGCTCTCGTATCTCAAAACTGGCAAGCATAAGACCACCGCTTGCCAATATTAGACATAGAGCTACTAAGCTATCCCGATTGAATGACATGTTTGAACCGCATGATTTAGAAAAGAAAATAAAGTGCGGCTGGCAACTTGCGGTTGCCAGCCAATATACAGTTGTTAAGCAGACTTCGTGGTTTTAGCAGCTTCTTTTATTTTTTATACATGCCAATTTCGATGGCTACAGCCTCATAAGCGTCGTATAGATCTTTGGAATAAGCGGTAAATTCCGCAGGCCCCTGATACCGTAGTCCGGTGCCTTTCGCCGCCATGGCTTTTTGCAAGCTTGGATTATCAACAGCTTGTTTGATAATACCAGCCCACATATCGATAACTTCTTTTGGCGTGCCTTTTGGCGCCATAATACCACGCTCAAGTGCGAAACTCATATTTATGCCGCGCTCTTTTAGAGTGGGTGTGTTTGGCAGTTTGGGATCACGATCATCATTTGCAATTGCCAATGCTTTAATTGTGCCTGCCTCCAGATGCTTTAAGCCTGACGCAACGTTTACGGCTCCTAATGTGATTGCACCTGACAGAAGTGCGTTCATGCGCTCAGCAGTTCCATCATATGGTACAAGTTTTAATTCTGCGCCGGTTGCTTTTTGAAGTAACAGCCAGATGAAATGTGATGTTGAGCCAAAAGTTGCGCCTGCAGTCACTTGACCAGGGTTGGCCTTTGCATATGAAACCATTTCTTCAATTGAATTAAATGGAGCATCTCCAGCAGCACCGATGATGTCTGGTGTGATCGTAACATTTGCAACCGCGTCGAAGCCATTATAATGGAAATCGATCCGGCCATTCAAAAAGCTGGTGATTGCTGACTGGTGAATGGCAAATAGGGTACAGCCATCGGGTGCAGCTTTGGCTGCCTGCTTGGCGCCTTTGTTACCGCCCTGACCCGGAACTGTTACCACCTTCAAATTATAAGGCGTGTCCATTTCGCTAATGGTTTTTTCAACCAGCGCATACAGAACCTGTGTGCCGCCTCCAGGCTTCCAAGGCACGATCAATTGAGCTGTTTCACAAGGAAGCTTTGGAACAGAATGGGATCCAGCCTGTGCAACAGATGACGCCATCATGACGCTGGCAGCCACGGCTCCGAGAATTGAAAGTCTTGAATTCAGCATAGTAAGATTACTCCCTCTTGCTTGGTTTAAGCGACAACATGTCAATGATAATAGGCGCCGCGTTAGATATGTTTTTATTAATTCAGGTTGCAAAGGTTCGCCGCACCGAGTCAATATAAATCTGTTAAATAATCTTGTTTTTGATCGTTAAATGCTCTGCCAAACGCTTGAGGAAAAAAATATGCTATCTGCAGGAATTATTGGCCTTGGGACCATTGGCAATGTTGTTGCAAAGGCGCTTGATGAGGGCATTAACGGCATGTCGCTGGTGGCAATTGCGTCAGGCCGACGTGATAAGGCGCTTGCCAGCATTGCCGGCCTGTCATCACCGGTTGAATTGATGTCAATTGACGAGGTGGCAGCTTGCTGTGATGTGATTGTTGATTGTGCGCCAAAATCGGTGTTTCGCGATATTGCCGTGGCGGCTTTTTCGCGGGGGCGCATTCTGGTGACGGTAAGCGGTGCCGGTATACTTGCGAATGAAGATATCGAAGATATGGCACGCGAAAATGGTGGCCAGCTTGTTCTTGCAACTGGCGCATTGCTGGGGCTTGATGCGGTTCGTGCTGCGGCTGAGGGCGAAATCCATTCGGTGCGCATGATCACCCGCAAACCGCCAAATGCGCTAAAAGATGCGCCGCATATCATCGACAATAATATCAGCCTTGATCGGCTGAATGGTGCCATTCAAGTTTTCAAAGGCAGCGCGCGTGAAGGAGCCAAGGCTTTTCCAGCCAATGTCAATGTGGCGGCGGCTTTGGGGCTTGCCGGTATTGGCGCTGATGCAACCGAGCTGGAAGTTTGGGCCGACCCGCATCTTGACCGCAATACACATTCGATTGAAGTCGATGCCGATAGTGCAAAATTCACATTGCAGATTCAAAATGTGCAATCTGAGAGCAATCCGGGAACCGGCAAGATTACCGCGTTAAGCGTGATTGCCTGTTTGCGGGGCATGACCGCACCGATGAAAATTGGCAGTTAGGCAGTTTGGATAAGCTGACGATAACAATCTCAATTCAACAAATGATATGTTTAAAGGAGCGATGAAATGCGGCTAGTTGCATTTGAACAGGAGGATGGACCACATATTGGCGTTGTCACTGAGCGGGGCGTTGTTGATTTGTCGCGTCTTGACCCCGCTGCACCGCGCGATCTTGGCGCGGTGATAAAGGCAGGTCAGCTTGATCAGATTGCCGCGCTTATGGCCAAGGCTGGTGATGCAATCCATCATCAGATCGAGGATATCATCATCGGGCTGCCAGTCGCAAAGCCGGGCAAAATCTTATGTCTCGGGTTGAATTACATGGATCATATTGCCGAAGGGCCGTTCGACAAACAGCCCTTTCCGGCGATTTTTATGCGCAGTGCTACGTCGCTTGTCGCGGCCAATCAGCCAATCATTGCTCCGGCGGTTTCCGAAACGCTTGATTATGAAGCCGAATTGGCAGTGATTATTGGCAAGGAATGCAAAAACCTGACCGAAGATAATGCGCTTGATGTCATTGCTGGCTATAGCTGTTTTAATGATGGGTCGGTTCGTGAATTTCAGCGGCATACGATTCAATGGACGATGGGCAAAAATTTTGACAAGACCGGCCCGTTTGGCCCCATCATGGTTACGCCCGACGAATTGCCAAAAGCGGCAACAGGCCTGAAAATCGAATGCCGGTTAAATGGTCAAACCGTGCAATCAAGCACAACCGACATGATGATTTTTCCGGTCATTGAAACCCTTGTCTATATTACCAAGGCATTTACGCTTGAACCGGGCGATCTTGTTATCATGGGAACCCCGTCCGGTGTCGGCCATGCCCGCAAGCCGCCGCTTTGGATGAAAGATGGCGATCGTGTCGAAATAGAGATTGAAGGCATTGGCATTCTTGCCAACCCAATCAAGGCCGAGTGATATCAGCCCCGTTTTTCGGTTTTCATCAAAAATATTTTCAGATTTTTGCAGCCACTTATGCGCCAGTAAACCAAAAATAAGTGCGCTAAATTCAAGTTTGATAAAATATAAATCTGCAAAACCGGTATTTTGACTGCATTTGGCCCTTTTGCGGAACCTTATCTGCTTGAAAATAGCGATGTGCAACAGCGTGAGACCGGCAAAGCGGCCCTGTTTGCGTTGAAATTCCTGGCCCATCACGTTAAGACTGTGTACGTTTTTTGTTTTATTGGAGACTCCCCCGCATGACCCCCCTAAATGTACTGATTCTTGGCGCATCATATGGATCGTTGCTGGCTACCAAAATTGTTTTGGCTGGTCATAACGCAAAGATGATCTGCCTTCCTGCTGAAGCCGACCTTTTCAATGCCGAAGGTGCGATTATCCGCACACCGGTAAAGGGCCGCGACGGTCTTGTTGAAATCCGCACAAGCGGACTGGCCGGTCAATTATCAGCTGGCGGCCCCGCCGATTGCGATCCGGCAGATTTCGATCTTGTTGTTCTTGCGATGCAGGAGCCACAATATTCGTCACCGGGTGTTCGTGATTTGCTGCAATCGGTTGCGAAATCTGGCGTGCCATGCATGTCGATCATGAATATGCCGCCGCTAAGCTTTATGAAACGTCTTCCCAATATGGATATTGATTCGTTGCGTGTCTGCTATGCCGAATCAACTGTCTGGGATGCGTTTGATCCCGAAAAATTCACCCTTTGCAGCCCTGACCCGCAGGCGTTCCGTCCGCCGGAGGAAAATCTCAATGTCTTGCAGGTTCGCCTGCCAACAAATTTCAAGGCAGCTGCGTTTCACCATGAGCAAGATAATGCCATGCTTCGCCGTCTTCAGGCCGATATTGAGGCGGTTCGCTTTACCACTGATGACGGCGCTGAAATCGAATTGCCAGTCAAGCTAAAGGTACATGATTCAGTGTTTGTTCCATTGGCAAAATGGGCAATGCTTGTTGCGGGGAATTACCGCTGTGTCCAAAAGGATGAAATGCGCCCAATCCAGGATGCGGTTCATCATGATCTTGAGCAATCGCGCGAGATCTATAATTGGGTTGTTGAATTATGCGTCAGCCTTGGCGGGGCGCCTGCCGATTTTGTGCCATTTGAAAAATATGCAAATGCAGCGCAATCGCTTGGCAGCCCATCATCGGCTGCGCGGGCCTTGGCCGCTGGTGCCAAGAATATCGAACGTGTTGACAAGCTCGTTCAAACCGTTGCCGCGCAAAAAGGTTCACAATTGCCGAGCCTTGACGAAACGGTTGCGCTTGTCGACGGCTGGCTTGAAAAAAACCGCGCCGGCAGCTAGCTGCTAAACCCAAATGGGTTTGCCATTTGACATAAAATCAGGGCCATGGGTGAATGCCGGAAACGGCAATTTATCCATGGCCTTTTTGTTGACGTCACGCGGCAGGTGATTTCATTTTGACCCGTCATTTACCAGCGATCACAAATTTCGGAATATGCCGCTATTGGCCGTTAGCATTGCTGCGATATCTTAATGATATTAGCTTTGGCGAATGTTGCAAAACAGGCGTAATCAATTTTGGAAAATTTGGCGGCTTTTTGGTGTCGGTTTCTGGCGGTTCCGCAAAGGATTATTCTGGCTGTTGGCGGGTCTTGTCCAACAGCGATATCTGGTTAAATATGGCGTTCTTTTTGGCATCACCATCACCGGTATTGCCGCGTTGATTCTATATTTCGGCAAATCATACAAGGTTTCGGCAATGGATCTTGCCGTTTGGGTCATTGCGCTTGGCTATGCATCTGGGCTTTGGGGCTTTGGCGTTGTTGCCAAACTGCTTGCCGAAAAGACCAAATGACATCCCTTAAAATCGGTTTTGGTCGTTTGCGCTTTTGACGTAACTATAGATCAAGCGGCATATGCCGGTTTACATCCTTATATAGCAAATAGCGGAACGGATCGGGCCCCCCAGCATAACAGGCCTGCGGGCAAAAGGCGCGAAGCCACATATAGTCACCCGCTTCGACTTCGACCCAATCTTGATTCAAATGATAAACGGCCTTACCACTCAGAACGAAAAGCCCATGTTCCATCACATGCGTTTCGGCAAAAGGGATCGTACCACCCGGCTGAAAGGTCACGATATTTACATGCATGTCATGGCGTAAATCGGCTGGATCGACGAATCTTGTGGTTGCCCAGCGTCCATCAGTATCAGGCATGGCAATCGGGTCAATGGCACCATCGCTTGTTACAAAAGCATCGGGCTGGTCAATGCCGGTAACCGCTATGTAACGTTTGCGAATCCAGTGAAAGCTGGCTGTCTGACCGCCATCATTGATGATCGTCCAATCGCATCCTGCTGGCAGATAGACATAGCT
>DFSK01000094.1 GCA_002378605.1 Alphaproteobacteria bacterium UBA3439 | reverse complement strand
GTATTTTTTGACGGTAAATGCGGGCTTTGCAGTAAAGAAATTGCCTATTACCAGAAAATTGCGCCATCAGGCATTTTTGCATGGATGGATATTGCGACCGATGCGTCACCGCTGGCGGCGCATCAAATTTCGCAAGCCGATGCTTTACGCCATCTTCATGTTCGCGATGCGGCAGGTCATTGGCATATTGGTGCTGCGGCCTTTTTGGTCATTTGGCAACAGCTTCGTTACTGGCGGTTTCTGGCAATTTTGGTTGGTTTGCCAATGATCCGCCAGATCGCCTCTCTGGTTTATAATCGTTTTGCCGATTATCGCTTTTCCAAGCTTGCCCATTGCCAGATCGCGCAAAAAAATCTGGCAAAAGCACCGATAAGCTAGATTCCGTCAAGAACCAGCAATGTTGCCTTTGAATTTGCCAGCCGGATCGATTTGACTGGCGCATATTCGGGGCTGTCTAAGAAGGCATGTGCTGCCGCCATCGACGGGAATTTCACCAATACGATGCGGGCAGGATTCCATAATTCATTCTGCACGACATCCATTTCACCGCCGCGGGTTAAATAGACGCCGCCATAATGTTCGGCAATCGGTTTGGTTGCGGCTTTGTAATCTTCATAGGCAACAGGGTCAGTGATTTTCGTGTCGACCAGAATATAGGCGGGTTTATCTGCTGTCATCTGAACCATCCTTGGCGCGGGTTAAAGCTGTGGGCAATCCAGCCCATCAGCAACGCCTTCAACCGTATCAGCAATAATATCCCAATCACTGGTGGCTTCAAAATCGACCGTTTGGTCGATGCCATATTCGGTTGGCCGATTTATATAGGCGGTACGCATCCCTTCTTTACGGGCGGCCTCTAGGTCATCATTATGCGCCGCCGTCATCATGATTTCATCAGGTGCCATGCCTAAAAGGCGGATGGCGTTTTGATAAACAACCGGGTTGCGTTTGAAGGCGCGATGCATATCGCTTGAGAAAATAAAATCCCACGGAATGCCAGCGCGTTTTGCCATGGTCGATAATAAAACCACCGATCCGTTTGATAGGGGCGAGATTAAGAATTTTGATTTGATCCGCTTGAGGCCGGGGACACTGTCAGGCCATGGGGTTAGGCGATGCCATGCGCGGTTCAGATGGTCGCGTTCGGCCTCATCGAGCATCGGCAGGCCGAATTGTGGTAAAATTTCATCCAGCCTTTCACGATAAATGACGTCAATGGAAACCCATGATCGTTCGCCAGATGTTACGCGGGCCATGCCTGGCCTATATCCGGCGCGCCATGCGCGGGCAAACCCATCACCATCAAAATCGGCAACGCCCTTTTGCGCGGCAACAGAGGCACCTTCGCGGGCAACCGACGAGCGCCAGTCAACAATGGTGCCAAATGTATCGAATAAAACAGCCTTAATCATAATCAGTCTCAATCATCAGGTTAGTGGTGGCGGCCTCTTGCGCCGGTCAAACTGATGATGGATCAAGATCGAGTTAAACGCTGCTGGTCGCCATTTCGCTGTTTAGAAAGCCATTAATAAAAGGCAAACGCAATGACAAATTGCCAAAGCCAAAACCAGCAAAGGCAATCAATACGCCGCCATTCAGGACACTGCCGCCGGTCAAAAGCCAGCCAACCGTGCAACCGCCAGCAATCACGCCGCCAAAGGCCATGAAAAAAGCGCCAAGGATATAGCGAAGCGGGTGTGGCGCGTTGTTAAAGCCCTCAATAACAATGCGGCCTGACAATTTTGCCGATAGAACCGCGCCGATAAAGGCGCCACCAACCAGCCCAAGACCGAATTTTGGGGTGAGGGCAGTCGAATAGACAAAATAGCCAAGGCTATCAGCAACGGGAAGGATAAAGCGAAGACCTTCGACCGGAACCGGATCGAATTCATCGGCACCGATCACTGAGGTGACAAAGAAACAAGCTGGCACCAGAAGGCCAATAAATGTCGCCATGATGGCGCGTTTGACAGGTTGGTCGGCACCGCCGCGCCGCGCCACCATCACAATGGCGGCGAGCAATAACAGAACCCAAATCGCAAACAGGCTGTTTGATAAAACAGGGCTATATTCAATCTGCCCAAGGCTGGCAAGGGTGATCCGCGGCACCGCTAAAACACCACTGATTGCCGACCATGCAAAAAGTGATAAAAACACCAATGTGATCAATGCGCGGATATTACCGCGACCAGATAGGATAATCAGCCGCGATACGCAACCACGGCTAAGCCCCATACCAACGCCGAATAGCAATGTCCCAAAAAACAAACCAAATAGATTTAGCGGGGCCTTATATTGCCGCGCCGACTCGATATTGATCAAATCCAGCTGGCTTGCGATCAAAATGGCAATGATCGCCGATATGCCAGCAATGGCCACCTGCCAAAGCTGGTTAAACTGGCCGCGCCCTGTCTGGCTGGTGATTGTGGCTAACTCGTCATAGGCCGAGCGGGCGCAATAATCGCTCCGTTCGGCAAGCCAACCAAACAGACCGCCAACAAGCAGACTTGCGGCTAAAACAACAGTCGTGACACCATAGATGTCGCGCCATTCGATAATTGTTTCCACATTGCACCTCGGCAAAAAGCTGTAATGCGCTTCAGATAGCATTTTTTATCCTTTTGGAAAGTCTTAAATCAGCTGAACAGAAAATAAATGCTCTTTGGTTTAAATTTTAGGTAAAAATTTGTGAAAATGCTTGCTTTGGGAAAATGTCAGATCGAGCTGCGATCATGGCGTTGATCTTCGTGCTTGAAATTATGGCTGCAGCTGGCTAGGGTGATCGATCTGTTGGGGTGCATTGGTTCGACCAGATGGTCGATGCTAGGGCTGAGAAGCGAGAGCTAACTCATAGAACCTGATCCAGTTAAAACTGGCGTAGGGAACGGAGATTACACCAGATCGCAGCGGCTATCTCTCCTGTCCTACGCACGGCATTTGTTTTTTGGGACGCGTCGCATGTGTAAATCAGACAATCAAAAGCCAGTTGCAACCGCATTGACCATTGCCGGTTCGGATAGTGGCGGTGGTGCAGGGATTCAAGCCGATTTAAAAAGCTTTTCCGCGCATGGCGTTTATGGCGCAAGCGTCATTACCGCGGTAACCGCGCAGAACACTCGATTGGTCACAAAGGTCGAAGCCATTTCGCCAGCGATGATCAAGGCGCAGATTGATGCGGTGCTATCTGATATCCGGATTGATTCTGTTAAAATTGGAATGTTGGCGACGCCGGAGGTGATTGATGCCGTGGCGGATGGTCTTGCCGAGTTTCGCGGGCCGATTGTCCTTGACCCGGTAATGGTGGCAAAATCAGGCGACGCATTGTTGCAGGCTGATGCCGTATCTTGCCTGATTGAACGATTGCTGCCGCGTGCCAGCCTGTTAACCCCCAATATTCCTGAAGCACAAAGCCTTTTATCGGGCAAGGGTGACATGACACCGCAAGAACAGGGAAAGGCGCTTTTGGCGCTGGGGCCAGCAGCGGTTTTAATGAAAGGCGGCCATGCAGATGGCACGGTTTGCCATGATTATTTGGTAACAGATGCGCAAATCATCGGTTTTGATGCGCCGCGCATTAACACCGGCAATACGCATGGCACGGGATGTTCGCTGTCATCGGCGATTGCGGCTGGTCTTGCCAAAAATATGGCGCTCGATGCGGCAATTGGTGCGGCGCATCAATGGCTGCATGGCGCAATCAAGGCCGCAGACCAGCTTGGTATCGGACAAGGTCATGGGCCTGTCCATCATTTTCACGAATTCTGGAGATAGCGCGTGACTGAACCACAAATCACCATTGTGGGCGGCGGGGTTGCGGGACTTTGTCTTGCTGCTGAATTGGCCGAACGCGGCGTTTCCTTGCGGGTTTTTGATCGGTATGGTCGCCCTGCCGAACATGGCTGTTCATGGTGGGCTGGTGGCATGCTGGCGCCCTTTTGTGAAAGCGAGGCAGCCGAAGAACCGGTTGTCAGGCTTGGCCAAGAAGCAGCTGGATGGTGGCAGCGGCATAATGTGAATGTGCAGCGCAATGGCTCATTGGTGTTGGCGCTTAGTCGTGATGGCAGTGAATTGGATCGCTTTGCCCGCCGAACCGAACAGCATGAATGGGTCGATGCTGATGGCGTGGCCGCATTGGAACCTGATTTGGCCGGTCGGGCGCGGCGCGGCCTGTTTTTTCCAACCGAAGCGCATTTGTCACCGCGTGACGCTTTAACCTGTCTTGTTGGTGAATTAGAAAGCCGCAATATCACGATTGAAACTGCTGATGGCCTGGATTTTCCAGATAATGACAATGTAGCGGCGCTGCCAACACAGGTTCGCAAGATTGATTGTCGCGGCCTGTCGGCATCTGATGCCATGCAGGATTTGCGCGGGGTTAAAGGCGAAATGCTGGTGATCCGGTCAGCTGACATCCGATTATCGCGGCCGGTGCGATTGTTGCATCCCCGGGTTCCCATTTATCTTGTGCCGCGTGGTGATGGTGTTTTCATGCTTGGTGCAACGCAGATTGAATCGGGAAACCGACATGCGGCAAGCGTGCGTTCGGTTCTTGAATTGCTTAGCGCTGCCTATGCGCTTCATCCGGCTTTTGGCGAGGCTGAGATCATCGAAATTGGTGTCGATGCCCGGCCTGCATTTCCCGATAATTTACCGCGGATCAGGCGCCGTGGTGACCGGCTTTATGTAAACGGGCTGTTTCGGCATGGGTTTTTGCTGGCACCAGCAATGGCGCGGATGACAGCCGATTACCTTCTTTCAGGGCAAATTCCAGAGGTGATGGATGAAAATCTCAATTAACGGCATTGCAAAAGACGTCACCAGCACCAGCTTAGAGGCCGTTTTACACGAGGCTGGTTATGGTGATGCGCGCGTGGCAACCGCGGCGAATGGCAATTTTGTTCCGGTTGGCCAGCGTGCATCATGCCAGATCGAAGCCCGTG
>DFSK01000163.1:650-8410 GCA_002378605.1 Alphaproteobacteria bacterium UBA3439 | reverse complement strand
CAGGGTATTTTGATCAGGGCATTTTGACCATAGCATTTTGGCTATATCATTATGGCGATGGCGTTTTATTTTGCCAGTGCAATGACGTTGCCTTGGCTTGTCATTTATGTGTTATTGATAGGCTGTGGCCTGTGGCTAGTGTTTTGGATGGTGAAACGAGGTACAAATGAAAATGAAATTTCGCGCCGCGCTTTTAGGGCTGAATTATATTTTGGCAGTGGCGGCAAGCCTGACGATATTGGTTTCAGAGCAACTTTCATTTGGTGAAAAAGCTGTCTATGGCATAAGCGCAATTTTGATTGGCATGGCGATTCGCAATTTTGTGAAAATCCGAATGCCAATCGAAGAATAGGCACCAGCCCTTTTGGGTTAGCACCAATCTTTTTATGTCTGTAATCGCTACAGCCGCCGTGCCAATGCATCATAGGCGCGCGAGCTTAGCAAACGACGAAAAATCATCATTAATGTGGTGGCGGTGGTGACGCGGTATCGCAGTTTTGGCCGTTTTGCCGTTGCCGCATGCATAACCGCCTTGGTGACTGCAACCGGCATCAATTCAAAAGTATCTGGTGGCGGATCAATGGCTGATAAGCGCGGTATGGCAATTTGTTCATACCAAGCTTCGCGGGCGGTTCCCTTCCAGCTTATCCAATGTTTGAATTGCATATAGGCATTTTCCCTGATTCGGGTTCGAATAGGCCCGGGTTCGACAAGGATTAGATGAATATTTGTCCCATGAAGCTCAAGCCGCATCGTGTCGGTCAGCCCCTCCAATGCAAATTTGGTGGCATTATAGGCGCCCCTGAATTTTAAGGGAGCAAAGCCAAGAACCGATGAATTCTGAATAATGCGGCCCTGTTTTTGCTTGCGCATCTGCGCGATGGCAAGCCGTGATAATGTATGCCAGCCAAAGAAATTCGCCTCAAAAATCGCCCGCAAGGCAGCTGTTGGAAGATCTTCAACAAGCGCCGGAATGCCATAGGCGCCATTATTGAATAAGACATCTAAATGCCCATCGGTGAAAGCAAGCGCATCAGCAAAGCCCTTGGTGATGCTTGCTTCATTTTCATAATCAATGCAGATGCTATGCATTTTATGCTGATCGCGCATGATGGCGCAATCTGCTGGCTTGCGACAGCTGGCGATTACCTTCCAGCCGGCATCACGAAAGGCAAGCGCCGCATCGAGACCGATGCCGCTTGAACATCCGGTGATTAAAATTGATTTCATGATAATAGCCCTTTTTAATCGGCGTTATGATTTTATGTAATCAGTCTTGGCGTCTAATTCGGGTCTATGCCTAATTTGCCGGTCATGCCATGTGTTTCAAGCTGCGCCGCGATCCAGCCATTTTCGATTGATTGTGCAATCAGCGCATTGATAAAGGCAATTGATTCCGCTTTGCCCTTGGCAAGGCCAATTGATTGCTTGACCGCGGTAAAGGGAGGATCGATCATCCGAAGGCTGCTATGATTTGCCACTTCTTCAAGAAGTTTTGGTTTCAGGCTAGCCAGAACATCAACCTTTTTTTCCAGAAATAAATCATGCGCCGCCTGAATTGATGACGCCCGAATAATCTGGGCTTTGCTGAAATGATCGGTAAGCCAAAGATCATAGGCGCTTCGTTCGGAAACGGCGATGCGTGTACCGGCTTTATCAACATCATCATTGGTCAAAAAATCATCATCATGCCGCACCAGAAAATTGGCTTCGATCACAACATAGGGATGACTGAAATCCAGTGTTTGGGCGCGTTCAGCCTCAAACGCGATATTGCCGATATCCCAGATATCCTGATTGACCGCATCGGCCAATTTTCCGGGCCGATCAAAGGTAACCAATTTGCAAGGCAGGCCAAGCGTTGCGGCAACCAGATTGGCGATATCGGGCGAAATCCCCTGTGGGCTGCCATCAGCAGCAGTGCCTGATACCAGCAGAAAATTGCTTAAATTAATACCGGCACGCAAAATGCCCGTTGGCGCCAATTGCTGTTTCACCACTTTTGATACAAACATAAAATATCTCCAAAATCAGGCCCAAGGTGGCCTAATGCAGATTGCCAAGCAATAGACCGCTCATCAGCTTGTCAACCGGCGCACGGTCATCGGTCAAAATTGGTAAATGCTGATTGGCGCTTGCCGATGCCAGCTTGGCATTTGGCCAACGCCACCAGCTTCTTTCAAAACCATTTTCGGCATTGATGAAATCATCTTCAAGCGGGGTATTTGCGCCGACAACAATATAGGTTGTTCGCCGTCCTTGCTGTCTTGGGTCAGGCTCGAACCAGACTTCGACCCGGTCAAAGGATCGCTGTAAGGTTTTGACATATGACAGTAAAAACAGGGGGCGTTTGGCATTATCGACAACATTCACAAGATAAACGCCATCATCATGCAGCCGCCGCGCAACAAGATCATTAAATTCTTGTGTAACCAGATGCTCGGGGATCGAGATATCATGAAAGGCATCACCAAAAACAAGATCGAATTTTACATCATCGGCCAGTTTGTTTAATTCATATCGCGCATCGCCATGAATGACTTTGGTGCGTGACCCATCGGGCGAAAACCATAATTTGGCTTTGGCGATATCCGTCACTTGCGGGTCAATTTCGGCAATCGTTAGATCGGCCTTGCCCTGATATTTTGCAATCCAGGCGCGTGGTAGTGAAAATCCGCCGCCGCCAATGAAAAATGTTTGTGGTGGACGGTCGCCAAAACGAAGGCTGATATATTCATCAACAAAATGCACATAAGGCGAATGCAGCCTTTCGGGTTGGTCTTTTTCATTGATGGAATGTACCAGATGATCAAGAGCAATCAGGCGGGTTTTAGCCCCGGCCATGCCGACATCTTGAATCTGGATGCAGAAATAATTGCTTTCGGTAACGCATTGGCTTTTTAGCGCACCAATTTTTTGCGCGCCAGCCATCATCGAAACACCAATGGCGAGCGGGATGATCATCATTTTTGCACCCTGTTTATAGCCAATCAGGAAAAAGATCGATCCAAGGGCAAAATAGATCACAGCCACTAAAATGACGGTATTTCGAGATCCAAGCGTTGAAATCAGAAAATAGCCAGCAAGAAGTGCCCCAAAAATAGCACCCGCTGAACCAAGCGCGTACATTCTGCCAATCACAACGCCTGACTCACCTTGCGGATGGATATCAATCGCCAGTTTCGTGGCAAGGGGTGAAACAATGCCAACAAACAGGCTAGGTAGGAAAAACAGAATGAGGGACGATAGCAAAATGGCCTTGATCACGCTTAGATTGGCCATTTGCACAACGGTCGGGATTAAATCAAGAAGCAGCAAAATAAGAAGGCTTGTCACCGATGATAGGAAAAGTGCATAGCCAATCTTGATGAATTGCGCGCGTTTAACAAAAGGGCCGCGCGTCAAATTACCACCAATCCAATGGCCGACCGATAATCCGGCAAGAACCACGGCAATGATCGACGTCCATGTGTAAAGCGACATCCCGAAGACAGGCGCCAAAAGCCTGCCAGCAACAATTTCAATAATCAGGCCGCAAGCCGAGCTGGCAAGGATGGTGATGGCAAGTAAAATTTGAAATATCATAAAAGCAAAACCTCACCCAAAAATCTTTCAACATAAAACGCTTCAGCTGACGCATCAGGCGCTAATAGTCGCATAAAGGGCGCGTCTAGCAAACACCAGAAAATGCCGGTTCTTTTTCAGATAAGTGACGTGTTTATCTTGCTTTACCCGCAGCGAAATTATGCGATAGTTAACCCAGCTAACCGCTTTGGTGAGCCGGTAAATGACCATTTTATTCGCATTTTAGGGGTTCTTGATGTCTGCATTTGACAAATTAATGGCCATTCGCGGCTTGCCACTTCCCGATAAAGACGAAGTCAGCATCACCGGATCGGATCCTGTGCTGAACACAAATTTCCGACTGGCGGCAACGGCATCGGCGGCGATTGCTGGTATTGGGGTTGCGGTCAATGATCTTTGGGAAATGAAAACGGGTCGCAGGCAGTCAATCGCCATTGATGCCATCGCGGCAACCGCCGCCCTGAAAAGCAAAAATTTCTTTCAGGCTAAAAATGCCGATGGTGTTTTTGAAAATGTCACTGATGCAAGCCATGAGGCAAATCGAGGCTTAACGGGTATCTTTCAGACCAAGGATGGGCGTTGGGTATTGCCGCATTTCGGGCTTGATCATTTGCGCCGCCGCATGCTGGATTTGTTGCAAGCCGACGCAAATACAGATTCGATTGCCAAAGCCGTTGCCAAATGGGATGCGCTGGATCTGGAGAACGCCATTGACGAGGCGCGTGTTTGTGGCGGGATGATCCGCACGAATGAAGAATGGCTAAAAGAACCACATGGCAAAATTCTGGCGGCAAAACCGGTTGTTGAAATTATCAAGATTGGCGATAGCGAACCAGAACCAATGCCAGCAGGCGATCGTCCATTATCAGGGATAAAGGCGCTTGATCTAACGCGCATCCTTGCCGGGCCGATCACTGGTCGCACCCTTGCTGAACATGGGGCCGATGTTTTGATGGTTTCGGCGCCGCATTTGCCGCAGGTTTGGTCTTATGTTGCCGATACAAGCCATGGCAAGCGAAGCTGTTATTTGGATTTGCGTGATCAAAGCGAAAGACAGACACTTCTTGATTTGGTCAAAACTGCCGATGTCTTTTCCCAAGGTTATCGTCCAGATAAAATCAGTCAAATGGGGTTGGGGCCAGACGCATTGGCAGAGATCCGCCCCGGTCTTGTTTATGTGTCAATCAATTGTTACGGCGCCGATGGGCCATTTAGCCATCGCGGTGGATGGGAACAGATTGCACAGATCATGACCGGCATCGCCGCGGAAGGTGTTCAATCTTCATCAGGCTATAAGCCGAAAACACTGCCCGCGGCGGCCAATGACTATATTACGGGTTACCTTGGCGCATATGGAACGCTGCTGGCATTGGCACGGCGCGCGCGCGAGGGCGGCAGCTATCATGTTCGCGTGTCATTATGCCAAACCGGAATGATGATTTATGACCAAGGCAAAGTGAGTGACCTGCCAGCAAATCTAGGCTTGGGGATTAGCGATGTTGATTCGCTTTGCGTTGAATCAGACAGCCATCTTGGCCGGATCAAACATCTGGCGCCCGTATTAAGCCTGTCCGAAACGCGGCCATATTGGGCTTTGCCAACACCAAAAATGGGGTCAAACGGCCCAAGCTGGCTTGGCTAAAAGTGCGATTTCATTGACGCCAAAACCCTATAGCTCGCGAAGGGCATTGAATTGATCAACATAGCCGCTGGCATCAATCTTGACGCCAATCACCGTTGTTTCGTTGCTTTTTAACGCCTGTTCAAGCGCCGCAATCAGGCCAGCTTCATTGTCAACATTGGTACCGTTCGCGCCAAAACCACGCGCCAGATGTTCCCAATCAATGCCGCCAAGATGCACGCCATAAGGGTCGATGCCTTTGATGCTTTGTTTGGTTCTTATCAGCCCAACCTCGCCATCATCAAAGACCAGAATGATAATGGGCAGATTTTCGCGAACCGATGTATGAATATCGGCAACCGCCATCAACAGGCCGCCATCACCGGTAAAGGCAAGAACCGGCTTGTCCCGATGCGCCAAGCGGGCGGCGAGGGCACCCGGGATCGCAAATCCCATTGATCCAAGGCCATTCGAGGTTAGAAACTCACGCGGGCCAAAGCTTTGCCATTTTTGCACCACTAATAGGCGGCTGGCACCTGCATCACAGGTGGCAATCGTGTCACGAGGCATAATCGCACGCGCACAGTCAACAACGCGTTGCGGTGACAAGCCGGTGGCGGGCGTGTCCAAGGCTGTATGAACGCGGTCACGGAATGTCTTGGCCGCGTCAAACCCCCAACCCGACCCTTGCGGCACATTTTCCACAATGGCCGTTAAAAGCGTGTCTAAAGAGCCAATCACTTCTTCATTACAAGCGACCAGCCCATCAAGCGATGGATGATTGGCAAAGGACAGAACCTTTGTCGTATAAGGCCATCCTTTGGGTTGCAATTCGACCGCGTCAAGACCGATGGTAATGATTAGATCGGCCTTGGAAACCAAATCACGCTCAATCAGCCCACCAATGATACAGCCCGCCCGCAGCAGGTGATCTTCGGGCATGGCACCTTTGCATTTTGATGTGGTTAGAACCGGCGCGCCAAGATGTTCGGCAAGCGCAACCATCGCTGGACAGGCATTGTCCCATAGCGTACCAAGCCCAACAAGCAGCACTGGCCGATCCGCCGCCTTGATCATGGTAACGGCATTTTCGATGCCGCGTGGGTCGGGTTTGGGATGGTAATAATTCGGCATCAGCTCGGGCAGATTCTGTGACGTGCCTGATGGTTTTTTTGTTTCGCTTTGTGGCAGATCAAAATGTACTGGCCCCGGCGCATAGGCAGTGGCGATGCGAACGGCGCGGCGTAATTGCTGTTTGATGACCTGCGCGTCAATCGCCGTTGACCATTTCACAATGGGCTGCATGATGGCCTGATGATCAAGCCGTTGGCGGATTCCGATTTCCTGTTCAGGCGATGAATAGCGATCGGTAATCGCAATTAGCGGCGCGCGATCCAAAAAGGCATGGGCAATGCCATTGACCATATTTGTGGCGCCGGGGCCGCGGGTTGATAAACATACCCCCGGACTGCCGGTAATCTCGCCCCATGTTGCCGCCAGCATCGCGCCAGCCACTTCCTGCTTCATCAGAATAAAGCGCATGCCTTGCGCTTTGGCAGCCTCCATCAATTCAACCGACTCGCCACCCGGATGGCCAACGATGAACGGGGTTCCCATCTGCTTGAAAGCGGCGGCCATTTCCTCAACAGTTGTCGTTGTCATGATGGTTATCTACCTTTTGAATTTGTCTTTAAAATCTAATTAAGTGAAGCAAAATTCTTGCAATCTGTCACTTGGCTATTGATGGCAATTGACCGATTGAAAGGGTGGTGGGGTATTTTGGAAAAACACGGCTGAAAAGCAAAAGAGCCACAATTGCGATGATGCAATCATGGCTCTTTTATCGTTGGGCTTCAAGCTGCTTGAATTGCCGCGATTGCGGCCAGCAGGTCTAGGCTTTCTTGTTTCTCGCAATTGTCGAATAGGCTCTAAAGCCCACGACAATTGCACCGATGATTAGAAAGATCGGGGCATAGGAAAATTTGTTCTGATATTCAAAATTAAAGAACACCATAATGCCGCTATCTGAAATGATCATGGACTGCCGGAAGGCTTCTTCCATGCTTGAGGTCAAGACAAAAGCGATGATGAATGCAGCGGCTGAGAAATTCGTCCGCCGCATGCCATAGCCGATCACGCCAAACAAGATGGCAAAACCCACATCCCAGATTGACGCGCGCGATGAATAGCTGGCCGCAAGTGAAATCATGAAAATCACCGGATACAGATATTGTGTTGGCAAAACCGCAATCGCCTTACCAATCAGTGGCGCAGCAAAATAGCCGATGATGGCATAAGCGCCAATACCAACAAGACCGGCGGCAAACACACCGAAAATAAATTCGCGTGGGCTCATCATTTGGCCAGCGACAAACAAAGGTGGCTCGGTTGCAAAAATTTGTGGGCCAACCTGCAATCCATTGACAAGGAACATGCCAATCAGAACCGCCGCGATTGTCGAACCGGGGATACCCAATGTTAATAGGGGGATCATTGACGGCCCCGAAACGGCATTATTTGCCGATTCAGGTGCGGCAATGCCTTCAACAACACC
>DFSK01000163.1:0-357 GCA_002378605.1 Alphaproteobacteria bacterium UBA3439 | reverse complement strand
CGCTTTTCCTCGCCATAGGCGACAAAACAGGCAACCGACGATCCCAAGCCCGGCATCATGCCGATCAAAGACCCATAGATTGACGACCTGAACATGATTGGAAGGCAGCGTTTGAATTCGGGCCATGTGAAATAATTTGCTGTCGGATCATCAAGTTTGGTTTTGTCCAAATCGACCATTTTCAGCTTCGCCGCTTTTTCGGCCTGAATAATCACCTCTGAAATAACAAACACACCAATCAAAAGTGGAACAAGCGCCATACCTGATTCCAACTCATCAATTCCCATCGTCATTTTAAATTGACCGGTAATCGTATCTTCGCCAATCAGGGCAATTGCCGCACCAAAAAGTGTTGAT
>DFSK01000002.1:6349-12270 GCA_002378605.1 Alphaproteobacteria bacterium UBA3439 | reverse complement strand
CATCAAAAGCGCGATGATGCTGCCAATTGTCCAGCCAACAAGGGCATTGCCAAATGGCGATCGTATCAATTTTTTTATCATGCGCCCGAAACTGCTTTGGAGTTAAATCATCTGCGCCCAAACCCTAGCATGTAAGAAGGCGATTGCGGAATGGGGAGATACAAAAATAGCAGATCAATTATGCATTGGCGCGCTTTTTTGCAAATATGCCAGCCAAATTGCGATCAATGCTTTTGGATTGGACGGCAAATTGCTACAGTCGGACAGCGGTGAAGTTGCCGCGTCGCCGTCATGGCTTTATGCAAATGGGCATTAGTCATTGAAATTGATATCGGCTCTTTTTTGATAGGATTGTCGGCTTGACCGAAACGAAACGCCCAAAACAGGTCAATCGTGACATCATAAGACGGATTTGGCGAGGCTGGATTGCTGGCTATGTGCCACGTCTTATCACGGCATTTTTGCTTATGATTATCGTGGCGGCAAGCGCGTCAGCCTATCCGCTTTTAACAAAATATATTTTCAATGGACTTGCCGAGGGCCGGGCGGATGAAATCATCTGGCTGGCGCCGCCGGTTATCATTCTGTTTGCGCTTGTCAAAGGCACTGCCTTATTTGCGCAAACGGTCATGGTGAATGCATTGGCGCTTCGGGTCAGTACCGATTTGCAAAAAGACATGGCAAAAACCCTGATTGAGGCCGATCTTCAAACCATTAGCCGTGAACCGGCAGGTGTGTTCATGTCACGCATCATGAATGATTTGAATCTGGTTCGTGAAGCGTTGGTCAGATTGGCCAATAATCTGGTTCGTGATAGTCTGACCATTGTCGTTTTGATTGGCGCGATGATCTGGCTTGATTGGCTGATGGCGCTTGTCGTGATTGGCGTATATCCGCTGGCCATGGGGCCAATCATCAAGATTGGCAACCGCCAGCGCAAAGCGTCGGGAAATTTGCAAACCCATATGGAAAGTGTGACTGCGCTTCTTGCTGAAACTTTGCAAGGGGCGCGTATGGTCAAGGCCTATCAGCGTGAAGATGCTGAGACATTGCGCACACATCAGGCTTTTGATGGGCTATATGGACGGCTTGTTGGGCTATTGACCGGCCGCGCCAAGATTGATCCAATCTTGGAAGTGGTTGGCGGTATTGCTGTTGGCGGTGTTGTTGCGCTGGCCAGTTGGCGTGTTGCCAATGGCGACATGCAGGTTGGTGATGTGATTGCCTTTATCACAACGCTTATTTTGCTGGTGCAGCCGGTGCGGGCCATTGGCACCTTGAATGCGGTCACCCAAGAAGGGCTTGCTGCCTGTGAGCGTATTTTGGCGCTTTTGGATACGCCGCGCATGATCACCGATCGGCAAAATGCGCCGATGCTGGCGGTCAAACAGGGGCAGATTGCCTATGATAATGTTGGATTTGCCTATGGTGATGGCGGCGCAACAGCGCTTGCAGGGATCAGTTTTACCGCCAGTGCCGGACAGACAATCGCCTTGGTTGGCCCAAGTGGCGCTGGCAAAACCACGGTGATAAACCTGCTTCCGCGCTTTTTTGAGGCAAGCAGCGGCGTGATCAGCATTGATGGCCAGCCAATCAGTGACGTGCAGATTGCCAGCCTTCGCCGCGCCGTATCGTTGGTTAGTCAGGAATCGGTATTATTCGACGATACGATTGCGGCCAATATTGGCTTTGGTCGAGAGGATGCCAGCCGCGAAGACATCGAGGCAGCGGCGCGTGATGCGGCGGCCGATGATTTTATCCGTGCGCTTCCAGATGGCTATGACACGATGGTTGGTGCGATGGGAAACCGGCTTTCAGGCGGGCAACGCCAGCGCATTGCCATTGCCCGGGCGATGTTGAAAGATGCGCCTATTCTGCTGCTTGATGAGGCCACCGCTGCGCTTGACGCCGAATCAGAACAACAGGTTCAAACCGCCCTTCAAACATTACAGGCCGGACGTACGACGCTTGTTGTGGCCCATCGGTTGGCAACAGTGCGCAATGCCGATTTGATTTTGGTGATGGAATCAGGGCGCATTACCGAACAGGGAACGCATGACACGTTGATTGCCAAAAATGGCCTCTATGCAAGGCTGTGCCAATTGCAGTTTTTTGATGATGAAAAAACCGGCTAAAATGGTGCCGTTAGATTGCCGCCGTTAGATGGGACTATTCGCGGCGAAGAATGCTGTCGGTAAGCCTGACAGCCCAGCCTTGTGCCATAAAGTTAGCCGCTAACGCATCTGGATCATAAATGGTCTCAACCCAATCGAAAAAGGCCATGCCTTGGTCTTCATAGGGGATATAGGCGGCAAAAAACGCATCAAGAAGGCCCGTCTTTGCCGCTTTGACATGGCCATATTTCCATGCAAGCTGGCCCATTGCAACGCGCGCGGGCTGTTTTTTGGCAATCAACAGATAGAGTGCCGACATTAGTCCAGCGCGATCGGCGCCCGATTTGCAATGCATCAATGCTGGTGTTTTTATCGCGGCAAAAAGGTCACGCGCTTCATACAGCATCTCTTTTGACGGCGCGGCGCGTGATCGTGCGGTAAAATCAAGAAGGGTGATGCCAGCCTTGGCACAGGCCTCAGCTTCAAGCTGCCAGCCGCCATCTTGGCGCGGCCCGCGTAAATTAATGATGGTTTTGATGCCGTTTTGACCCAATGCCCCAATGCGCGATGGCCCGGGTTGATTGCTTCGCCATAGATCGTCGCTAACAAGATGCTGGTTATGCCAAAAAAGACGCAAGAAGCCATGATCCTTGAAGATTAGGTCTAGCCAATCGGCGACCCCGCGCCGTTTTCCGGGCGGGGCGGTCCATTTCATGATCCGGCAACCATCATGCTGTCAAGTCGAAGTGATGGCGATGCGACGCTGTCACGAAGATCGATATCATTCGCTGCTGTCATCTGCAGAAACATTTCGGCCAAATTACCCGCAATCGTGGCTTCGGTAATCGGATGGGTGATCTGGCCTTTGGAAATCCAAAACCCACCGGCACCACGGCTGTAATCACCAGTGATCATATCAACCGAGCTGCCAATCATTTCGGTAATCAAAAAGCCTTCGTCGATCTCGGCAATCAGCGCATCACGGCTAATGGTCGAATTTTCGATATAAAAATTACTGGCGCCAGGTGATGGGGCGCTGCCAAGGCCGCGCCGCGCATTGCCGGTTGGTGTCATCTCCAGCTTGGCCGCCGAAGCAAGGTCAAGGAACCAGCCGGTTAATATACCATCATCGACCATGACCCGCCGCTGAACCGCCAGCCCTTCACCATCAAACAGGCGCGAGCCAAGCCCGCGCGACCGCAGCGGATCATCGACAAAACAAAGGCCTTTGCTGGTGACTTGTTTGCCAAGGCTGTCTTTTAAAAAGCTTGTGCCGCGCGAAATCGCCGCGCCATTGATTGCGCCGGCCATTGTGCCAACAAGCGATGCCGCGACACGCCGGTCATAGATCACCGGAAATTTGCCGGTTTTGGGTTTTTGGGCGCCAAGTCTTGCCAATGTTCGGCTGGCTGCATTATTCCCAACTTCTTCGGCCGGCTGCAAATCACTTTCATATACGGCCGCGCTATAATCATAGTCGCGTTCCATATGCCCGTCTTGTTCGGCAATGACCACGGTTGATACGCCATGCGATGACCGTTTGTAACCGGCAAGAAAGCCATTTGATGTGCCAATCAGAACATCGACAATGCTGTGGCCTGCATCGGCACCATCAGATGTTTTGATGCCTTTATGTGACAAGGCGGCATCTTCGGCGCGTGCGGCTCTTTCCCGCAGGCGTTCGCTTTCGGGCATGGTTTCGTCAAACATATCCAGATCGGGGATGGTTTTGGCGATTTCGGCATCGGTGGCAAGCCGGACATAAGGATCCTCGGGTGCCAGCTTGGCCATCGCAACAGCGCGTTCAGCCAGATTTTTGATATTTTCCGGATCAAGCTGGCTTGTCGAGATTGATGCGGTTCGCTGGCCGATAAAGACGCGCAATCCGATATCAAAATCTTCGGATCGTTCGCTGGCTTCGACCTTGCCAAGCCGCAGGCTGATATTATTGCTTTGACCGCGGGCCAGCATTGCGTCGGCGCCATCGGCCCCCGCAGTTTGGGCGGCGTCAAGCAATTGGGCGATAAGGGTTTGATGATTTGTGTCCATATATTATCTGATACCCTGCGCCACCACATAATTCAACCGCTTGTCGTACTGGTTGATTAGGTTTATGAATGCGTCATGGAATTTAAAGTCTTTATCGATGGTGAGGCGGGAACAACCGGCCTGAAAGTCGCGGAACGTCTGCAAGCGCATCCGCATGTCCAAATATTGCGGGTTGATGAGGCCGAACGCAAAAACGCAGCGGCGCGCGCCGACATGATGGCGGCAAGTGATGTGACCATTCTGTGCCTTCCCGATGATGCCGCTATCGAGGCAGTACGTCTGGCGCAAGCGTCGCAAACACGGCTGATTGACGCATCATCGGCGCACCGGATTGACCCTGATTGGGTTTACGGCTTTGCCGAATTACAGCCTGGCCAGCGTGATGCCATTGCCAATGGCAAATTCATCACCAATCCGGGCTGTTATCCAACTGGTTTTTTGGCCTTGGCACGGCCATTGATTGCCAGCGGGCTATTGGCCGATACAGCGCTTATCTGTACGCCAGCGGTTAGCGGTTATAGTGGCGGTGGCAAGGCGATGATTGCACGGCATGATGCTGGTGATCTTCATCCGGCCTTTAGCTATGGTACAAATTTACAACATAAGCATCTTGGCGAAATGACGCTTTATTCAGGCTTGAAAACGCCGCCTATTTTCATGCCGTCAGTTGGCGATTTCTATGCTGGAATGCTTGTTCATATGCCGCTTCATGCTGATCAGATCGAAGGATCTGCCAATGCAGCAATGATTTATGACTGTCTTGCCGATTGGTATCGTGATTCGGCTTTGGTACGCATGGGTGCGCCTGCTGCGAATCATGCTGATGTGCCGCCAATGCTCGCCGCCGATGCACTTGCTGGGCGCAATGATATGGAATTATTCGTGTTTAGTGATGCCGCTGAACAACGGTTCTGGTTAACTGCACGGCTGGATAATCTTGGCAAAGGCGCATCTGGTGCTGCGGTGCAAAATATGAATATTGCCCTTGGCCTTGAAGATCATTTCGGGCTTAGTTAACCAGCTGCGGGCGATCAGGCTAGGCTGGCGTTCGCGTGGCCGCTGTTCCGTTATTTTGGGGTAAGGCGAATCAAAATGCGTTTAAATGGTGGCGATGATCTTTTGAAAATTGCCGATTCTACCTCCTATCTTGCGCCAATCAGTGAAATTGATCGCGCCCGCAAATATCCCTATCACGCCCCATCGGGCGGTTTTATTCTGTCAAATGGAGATTTGTTCCATCTTGACGAATCCCAAGTCAGCCATGATCGCAAAGATGGTATTCTGGCGGGACGGACGGCGGTTTTATCGGTTGGGTCAAATCGGGCGCCGGTGCAATTGCTTCGTAAATTTGGCATGGCTGCCACTGTTCCGGTAACGCCAGCGAGATTGCATGATTGTGATATCGTCCATGCGGCGCTTTTGGGCTATTACGCGGCCGTGCCTTGCACTGCCTTTCCGTCATCTGGCACTGTTGTGCAGCTGAATGTCGCGTGGCTTGATGATGATCAATTGATCCAGATGCATCGAACCGAAGGCATTGGTGTTGCCTATGATTTTGTTGAAATGCAAACCGTCGAACATCAATTCAAACTGCCAATAGGGTCGGTTTTCGGCTATGCGGCGCGCGCTGGCGTTCTGGATTGCGGTGATGGCATGCCTGCTGGTTTGGCGGCGATTCCGGTCGAGGGGCGGCGATTCACAACGCTTAGCCAAGATCAGGCCGCCACCAAATTACGCCAGCTTGCCAAGGTTGATGAT
>DFSK01000002.1:0-6077 GCA_002378605.1 Alphaproteobacteria bacterium UBA3439 | reverse complement strand
ATCGGACAATGTCGCAATTCATTGCTGAAATGCAGGCCGACAAATCGGCGCGTGATGCCATTATTGACCGGCTGCGCCCCTTTGCAATCCAGCCGCAAAATCCGCCATGGCAATTACAGTCGGTTCATATTGACGGGATTGATGCTTATCTATGATAGCCTAAATAAGATGGGCTAGTTGGCAAGAAGCCGATCAAGCACCAATCCAGCAATCAGCAAAAGACCGGCATTGCGATTTGATTTGAAAAGCGCAAGTGCCAAAACGGCATCATCGCTTTTCAGTCGCCAAATTTGATGGCCAAGGTGAATCGCCATGCCAGCAAGGCCAAGCCAGGCTGCAGCAACCGGTTGATGATCAAATGTTAGCAATCCAGCCGCAATCAGGCTGATTGCCAGAATATAGGCTGTTCCAACACCGCCTTTGATGTTTTGGGCAAGGGCAAGGGCCGATGATTTGACCCCGACAATGCGATCATCTTGCATATCTTGAATGGCGTAAATCGTGTCATAGCCAAAAACCCATGCTGCACAGCCGGCGTAAATAAGCATGATCGATAGATCGGGAAGGGTGCCAGTAACGGCAACCCAGCCGAGAAACACACCCCAGGAAAATGTCAGTCCAAGCACAAATTGCGGAAACCATGTTACGCGCTTGGCAAGAGGGTACAGAACCACAAGCGGCGCGGCGGCAAGCCCAACATAAATCGCCAGAAGGGGCAGTTGAAACAGGATAAACAGGCCAATCAGCCCGAACGACATCAAAAATAGGCTAGCTTGAAGCATTGATATGGTGCCAGCGGCAAGTGGGCGTGCGCTCGTCCGGCCAACGCGCTGGTCAAGGCGGCGATCCCACATGTCATTGATGATGCATCCTGCGGCCCGGGTGGCAATGGCACCAATCAGAAACAGCATCATAACCCAAACCATCGAACTAAGACTTGTCGCACCAAGCGCAATTGACCACCAGCCCGGAAGCAAAAGCAACCACCAGCCAATTGGCCGGTCAAGGCGTGCCAGATAGATGAAGGGGTGCCATGATGCGGGCAGCCCGTGCCACCAGCCGCGTGACTGGATATCGGTATGGGATGAAGGGGTGCCAATCGTCATGACGATAGTCATTAGCGAATAAAGCGGTAAAAAGCAAAAATGTTTCACCCCAAGACTGCTTGTCACGATTCATAATGGGCAGTACATATCAAGAGATGGAACAAACAGATATCAAAGCGCGTCTTTATATTGATGCGCCGCTTGCCGAGGGTGCCGTTATCACGCTGCCATCCGATCAGATGCATTATTTGCTGCATGTGCTTCGTTTGAATCTTGGCGCGGTGATTGGTGTTTTCAATGGTGTTGATGGTGAATTCAACGCATCGATTACTGCGGTGGCGAAAAAGCAATGTTCGATCACCATTGCCGATCAGCGCCGCCAGCAGATTTTTTGCCGTGACTTATGGTTGCTATTTGCGCCGGTGAAAAAGGCAAGGCTTGATTTCATTGCGCAAAAAGCCAGTGAATTAGGGGTGCGGGTGATCTGGCCAGTCAAAACCGATTATTGCCAGATTAGCCGGGTCAATGATGACCGGCTGGCGGCGAATGCGATTGAAGCTGCTGAACAGACCGAACGTCTGGATATTGCTGAAATCAGATCTTTTGACGCATTGCATGACATTCTTGCCGCCTGTGAAGATGATCGTCTTTTGATTTGGTGTGACGAGGCTAGCGCTGGCCATCCGGCCTTGAATATCACCGCCGCGCTTGCCACCGCGCCACCGCATGACAAGGCAGCTATCTTAATCGGGCCAGAAGGCGGGTTTTCTCCAGCGGAGAGAACCTATTTGCAGGCAAGAATTAATTGTTTGAAAATTTCCTTAGGGCCGCGCATATTGCGCGCTGATACCGCCGCCATTTCGGCACTTTCCTGTTATCAGTCAATTTGCGGAGATTGGCAGAGTTAGCCATTTGATCTGGCTGAAACCGGCTTGGGTGATTTGTCTCACCATGGCCTGAATGCAAAGGGCAAACCGCATGGGTAATCATAGCACGATCATCAAAGATGTCGGACAGCTTGTGGAATGGCTAGCCAAAGGCGAAAAACCTGCTGCTGATTGGCGCATCGGAACCGAACATGAAAAATTTCTGTTTCATCGCGACAATTTACGGCCTGTTGCCTATGACGGCGATAGCGGCGTTGAAGCAATGCTTAACGCGCTATGCAAGGCAATTGGCGATAAGGCAACGCCAATCATTGAAAAAGGCAAAATCATTGGCCTGAAAGATGGCGATGGTGGCTCGGTATCGCTTGAGCCTGGTGGACAATTGGAATTATCGGGTGCGCCACTGTCAAACCTGCACCAGACCTGTGCCGAAACCGGCCGCCATTTGCGTCATATGCGGGCAGTGTCATCGGCGCTTGGGGTTGGGATGCTTGGCATTGGGTTTCAGCCAAAATGGAGCCGCGACGATATTTCATGGATGCCCAAAGGCCGCTATCGGATCATGCGAAACCATATGCCGAAGGTCGGCACAATGGGGCTTGATATGATGCTGCGCTCTTGCACGGTTCAGGTGAATCTTGATTATGCTGACGAGGCCGATATGCGGCGGAAATTCCGCACATCGCTAGCCCTGCAACCGGTGGCAACTGCTCTGTTTGCCAATTCGCCATTTAAAGATGGCAAACCGTCTGGCTGGTTATCGGGGCGTGCGCATGTCTGGACTGACACTGACAATGCAAGATGCGGTGTGCCATCTTGTGTGTTCGACCCGCATTTTGGCTATGAACAATGGATCGATTATATTCTTGATGTCCCGATGTATTTTCTGCATCGCGGCGAAGATTATGTTGATGTTGCTGGAAAATCTTTCCGCGATTATCTGGGTGGAACGCTTGTCGGTTTTGAGGGTGAGCCGCCGCAAATGGCCGATTTTGAAGACCATATTACCACCGCCTTTCCCGAAGTGCGGTTAAAGCAATATCTGGAAATGCGTGGTGCTGATAGCGGGTCTTGGGCCAATATCTGCGCGCTTCCTGCCTATTGGGTTGGGCTATTATATTGTGATGATGCGCTGGCTGAGGCCGAAGATCTGGTTCGTGATATCGGTGCTGATGATGTAATGGCGGCGCGCTTGTCAGTGGCAAAGGACGGGCTTCGCGGAAAGCTTGGTTCGCATGATGTCGCCACCCTTGCCAAAAAGACCATTGATATTGCCTCAAAAGGGCTGCGTAACCGTGGCATTTTTGATGATGGCGGTGATGATGAAAGCGGGTTCTTGCAGCCATTGCGTAAAGTGATTGCAACGCAAAAAACACCAGCTGAAGTGATGCTTGATCTTTATCATGGTGATTGGGCAGAAGATATTGATCAGGTTTTCACGTCAAACCAATATTAACAGCATCGAAATTGCCGCCAGATTTAGCTGTGCCGCGCATTAAGGATTCTTAAATCATGCCCGTCTTGCTGCTTGTGGTGTTTATAAATTTCGTCGGCATTGGCGCGCTGATTCCGGTATTGCCCTATACGGTGATTGAAACGCTTGGCTTATCGGCAACGGTGATGACGCTGCTGCTGGCGTCATTCGCCTTTGCCATGTTTTTATCAAACCCGCTTCTTGGTCGTTTGTCCGATTATATTGGCAGGCGGCCAGTGCTGATTGTAAGCCTTGCGGTCAATGTGCTTGCGCATATCTGGTTTGCCTTTTCCAGTGATATTGTGCAGATGTTCGCCGCGCGGATTCTAGCGGGTCTTGCTGCAGGCAATACAGGTGTGATTCAGGCGATGATTGCCGATCGTGTTGCGGCCAAGGATCGGGCTCGCTATATGGGGCTATTTGGTGCGGCGATTGGCACTGGATTCGTTGCTGGGCCAGCTCTTGGCGGGCTGTTTAGCGGGTTTGGTGACGGCCCGCTTCATCAGGCACCGTTTTTGCTGGCTGCCGGTTTCGGCATTATCGCCTTGTTCTTGTCGATGCGGCTTACCGAAAGCGCGGCAAAGGCACCAGCTGAAAAAGCACCGCCAGCACCACTTGGCATCCGCATCATGACGGTTTTGCGAAGCGAGCTTGCGCTTTATGCTTTGGCCTTTTTCTGTTTGAATTTGTCCTTTGCGCAGGTCGAAGCAAGCTATATTCTGTTGCTTCGTGACTATCTTGGTTTTGGCGCAACCCAAACTGGCTGGCTATTTACTTATATCGGTGTCTGTATTGTCTTGGTGCAGGCCGGATTGATCAATGTTGCGGTAAAATGGTTTGGCGAGGTTGGCACTGTCGGGTTTGGTGCCAGCATGCTGGTATTTGGACAGATCATCACGGCGTTATTGTCGGTCGGGTTTTTGATTGGTGATGCCTATCCGCTGGCGCAGATCATTTTAACAACAACAGCTGTCTGTTTTGGCTTTGGCTTTAGCAATCCGGCATTGTCAGCCGCGGCCAGCAATGCTGCTGGCAAAACAACAATGGGTGGGGCGCTTGGCACGGTTCAAGGGTTTGCCTCGCTCGGACAGGTGGCCGGATTGGTTTTGGCAGGCCCCCTATACCAGCTTGGTGGATCGCATTATCCCTTTGGCTTTGGTGCCTGCGTCACATTCATTTTGCTGATTGTTGTGATCGTGCTGAAACGACGGCCAGTCATCAAGGCCGCCTAGTCAAAGCCCGATCATTTCATCTGGCCCGATTATCTGGCCCGATCATAGGGGCCTTGAATGCTGGTGGTTATGCCGCTTCAGTGCCGCCAACCGTGACCCCGCCCATTTTGACTGTTGGCTGGCCGACGCCAACCGGAACGCTTTGCCCGGCCTTGCCGCAGGTGCCAATACCGCTATCAAGCTTGGTATCATTGCCAATCATGGTGATTTTTGACATGGCGTCGGGGCCATTACCAATCAGCGTTGCGCCTTTGACTGGTGCGCCAATCTTGCCATTTTCAACAAGATAGGCTTCGGCTGCAGAAAAGACGAATTTTCCAGATGTGATATCCACCTGACCGCCGCCAAAATTCACCGCGTAAATGCCTTTTTTCATCGAGGCAACAATTTCCTGCGGATCGGCGTCGCCATTTTCCATATAGGTGTTTGTCATGCGTGGCATGGGGGCATGTGCATAGGATTCGCGCCGCCCATTGCCGGTGGCGTCAACGCCCATCAGCCGCGCATTCTGCCGGTCCTGCATATAACCTTTCAAGATGCCATCTTCGATCAATATATTCCGGCGGCTTGGCGTGCCTTCATCATCAACAGTAATCGAGCCGCGACGATCGGCAATCGTGCCATCATCAATGACGGTAACGCCTTTGGCGGCAACTTGCTGGCCAATGCGTCCACTAAAGACCGATGTGCCTTTGCGGTTAAAATCGCCTTCCAGCCCATGTCCAACCGCTTCATGAAGCATGACACCGGGCCAGCCTGCGCCAAGAACTACTTCCATCTCGCCTGCGGGTGTCGGTACTGATTGCAAATTCAAAATGGCAATGCGCAGGGCCTCATCAACCTGTGACTGCCAGCTTTCTGGGCTAAGCCATTGATCAAGCATCACCCGGCCACCAGCACCGGCACCGCCAGATTCCATGCGCCCATTTTGCTCAACAGCAACCCAAATATTGATTCGCACCAAAGGCCGGATATCGGCAACACGAATGCCATCGGCACGCATGATCTGCACAGCCTGCCATGATCCAGACAGGCTGGCGCTGACTTGTTTGACCCGCGAATCCGAATCACGAGCATAGGCGTCCATTTCTTGCAGAAGTTTGATCTTGGTATCAAATGAGGTGGCGTTTAAAGGGTTTTGATCCGAATAAAGTGGGTTGTTCGCGCCCGCGCTTGGCGCCAATGCGGCATTGCCGCTATAGCCCTTGGTTACCGCAGACACGCTGTCGGCAGCGCGCTGCAAAGCCGCTTCGGATAATTCGCCAGCATGCGCATAGCCATGCGCCTCGCCAGCCACTGCACGAAGACCAAACCCGCTTGATTGGTCGTAACTTGCTGTTTTTAGACGACCATCATCGAAGGCCAGCATTTCGGCATGACGCATTTCGAGAAATAATTCACCATCATCCCCTCCGGCAAGCGCATCGCGCACGATTTT
>DFSK01000007.1:19266-22618 GCA_002378605.1 Alphaproteobacteria bacterium UBA3439 | reverse complement strand
CAAATTGACAATTGGTTGACGCGCGGATTGCTGCATCTGGCGATCGTGGCAAATCTGCCATCATCTGACGCCATTCATTCAGAAACCATATTCCATGAACGCCAAGAGCTTTATTGCGGCGCGGCTCATCCCTTGTTTGATATGGATCCGAAACTGGTTACCAAAGACATCATCAGCCAGCAGGATTTTGTCAGGCGGGGTTATTCGGTGGCAACGCCCTATGATTCATTTTTCAGTGAGCCCGCCGCCGCCACCGCCTATCATATGGAAGGTGTGGCGCAATTTATCCTTAGTGGAAAATATGTTGGCTTTTTGCCATGTGAACTTGCCCAACAGCAATGGGTCAATAATGCGCAAATGCGTTCCCTTTTGCCCGATATTTGCGGCTTTGAGGTGCCTATTTCGGTCACCTATTCTACCCTTGCCCCCCTATCACTTCCAGCAAGCGTTTTCCGCAAAATGATTTTATCGGCGCATCTGGATTAATGCCAATAATCATGCTGGCTGTTTATGCCTTATGAAGCTGCCGCGTCGCGCATAAAGACCAGATGATCGGCATCAGATTGATCTGGCTGATAGCAATAGCCGCCAGCACCAAATTCCTTTAAATCATCTTTGGCTTTTAACCTGTTTTGAACGACAAAACGCGCCATCGCGCCACGCGCTTTTTTGGCATAAAAGCTAACGATTTTCGCTTTGCCATTTTTATTTTCCAAAAAGACCGGAGTCACAACAGGCAAGGCAAGGCTGGCAAGGTCAACCGCGCCAAAATATTCTTTCGACGCGCAATTAAGCAATAGATTTGAACCGGTGGCGGCCGCCTGCGCGCTAAGCGCCTTGGCAATTTTTGCACCCCAATAGTGATACAGCGATTTGCCCCGCTTTGTCGCCAGCTGGCTTCCCATTTCCAAACGATAGGGCTCGATCGCATCAAGTGGCCGCAACACGCCATAGAGACCGGACAGAACCCGCAAATGATTTTGCGCCCATGCCATCGCGTCTGGCTCAAGGCTTGCCGCCTCCAGCCCCAAATAAGTATCGCCAGCAAAGGCAAGCGCGGCAGGTTTTTTATCCTGCGATCCGAAATGGGCAAAACGATCTGCATTAAGCTTGGCCAGATTTTCACTAATTCCCATTAAGGATTGAAGTTTATCAAGACTAAGATTTTGCATGACATCGGCCAATTCACTGGCTTCTTGGCCAAAGATGGGCTGAGTTGGCACAATATCTTCAGATGGTTGCATGTTCAATTTTTTGGCAGGCGAGATTACAACCAGCATAGATATTTTCCTTCATCCCAAGGATAATTTACAAATTTTGATGAACATTCAGCGCGGATGAGCTTTATATCCGGGGCCATGATAGGAAATTAGCGCCAGAAATTCCAGAACGATCTTTTGCACAATTTTCCAAGCCGGTATCGCCTGGCAAGATGCCGCATCACCTATCATCGCATCAGGTAAGGCTTTTCAATTTCTGTTCAACCTCTTGAAAGGCTTGTTGGCGATTCCACATTTTTTGATAGAGACCCTTTTGCGCCAACAAATTCTGATGCGTGCCACGCTCGGCGATTTGTCCCTTGTCCAGCACAATAATTTCATCAGCTGTAACAATTGTTGATAGGCGATGCGCAATAATGACTGCGGTTCGGTCTTTTAGAACAAGGTCTAATGCCTGATTGATATCCTGTTCGGTTTTTGTATCGAGCGATGATGTGGCCTCGTCCAAAATCAGAATAGGCGGGGCTTTTAGAATGGCTCTTGCAATCGCAACCCGCTGTTTTTCTCCGCCAGATAGCTTTAGCCCGCGCTCGCCAACTTCGGTTTCAAGTCCGCTTGGCAGCGACTGGATAAAGCCATCAATCTTGGCACCGACTGCGGCGTTCCAGACCGCATCCTTGCCAGCATCCAGATTCCCATAATGAATATTATAGCCAATCGTGTCATTGAACAGAACGGTATCTTGCGGCACCACGCCAATGGCCGCGCGAAGGCTTGTCGCCTTGACCGACCGGATATCCTGCCCGTCAATGGAAATGCTGCCGGCGGTGACGTCATAAAAACGGCATAGCAATCGCGAAATGGTCGATTTGCCAGCCCCCGATTGCCCGACAATGGCAACGGTTTTTCCAGCTGGCACATCAAAGCTGATGCCGCGTAAAATAGGCCGGTCATCCGAATAATGGAAATGCACATTATCAAAGCGGATCACACCTGACGGTACCGTTAAATCGGCCGCATTTGGCAAATCAATAATTTCGGCAGGCGTTTCCAGCAAGCCAAACAAAACCTCAATATCGGTCAGTGATTGCCGGATTTCACGATAAACGCCACCAATAAAGGCAAGCGGCTGCGACAGCTGGATCAAGAACAGATGGATCAGAACAAAATCACCAATCGTCTGTTCACCGCGAACAACCGCATTTGCCGACAACAGCATTGAAGCCATCATGCCAAGCGAGAAAATCGCGGCTTGCCCAAAATTCAGCCAGCCAAGCGAGGTTGATGTCTTGATTCCGGCTTTTTCATATTGCGCAATTGCATGATCAAACCGCACCAATTCGGTTTTTTCATTGGTGAAATATTTGACCGTTTCATAATTCAGCAAGGAATCAACCGCACGCGTATTCGCCTCGGTATCAGATCGGTTCATTTCACGGCGAATAATTGTTCGCCAATTGCTGGTTTTCACCGTGAAGACGCTGTAGCTAATGACGGTAATCGCAATGACCAATACATAGGCCGCGCCGAAATTATAAAAGAAAATCCCCGCATAAAGGGCAAATTCAAAAATCACTGGCAAGGTCGATAAAACCGTATAGCGAACGACGCTTTCGATGCCCTTCGTACCGCGTTCAATCACGCGTGACAGGCCGCCGGTTCGTCGCTGCAAATGAAACCGCAATGATAATTGATGCATATGGCTAAAGGCACGAAGCGCAAGCTGTCGCACAGCATGCTGGCTGACACGGGCAAATAACGCATCGCGAAGCTGGTTAAAGGCAATGCTTAGAATACGCGCCGCGACAAAGCCAAGAATCAGCATCAAGGGCGTCAGCAAAAACAAGGGCAAAAAGGGCAAATCAAGTTCATTGCCAGCAAGACTGTCGGTTACATATTTGAAAAAGAACGGTACCGTGGCTGTCACTAATTTGGCGGCAATCAGCAGCAACACCGCGACAAACACCAAACGTTTGAGGCTTGGCCGGTCATGTGGCCAAATATAGGGCCATAGCTTTACAACAGTCCCAATGACCGATTTTTCCGCCATTTGATTTTGGGGTGATGTTGTTTTGCGCTTGCTATCCATTAAATTGCTTCACATGTAAAATTCAAAAAAAGGGTAAAATTCA
>DFSK01000007.1:7914-18982 GCA_002378605.1 Alphaproteobacteria bacterium UBA3439 | reverse complement strand
TTCACCATCGGGTGAAAGTGAGTTTAGAGACTAGCATAGCAATGAAAAGCGCGATAATGCCAAACGCCGAGCAAATCAAAACAGCCGATACCAGATATCATCCGCATTATTTTCGTGCCTAATTGCGGATTACTGTCATCTGATGTCGTGCCGAATAAAGCAACATCAAACCAATCAAAAGCGCCGGTAAAGCACAAATAAAGAAGCCAAGCTTATAGCTTTCGGTTACACCCAACACCAATGAATAGATCAATGGCAAGACAAGGCCACCACATTGCCCAAAGGATAAAACCCCGCCAGTAACCGCGCCCCGCATCGAGGTTGGGGCAAGCCTTGCGGCTTCGGCAAGCGTTACCCCATGCCATGAGAAAACCGAAGCGCTGACGGCAATTGCCACAAGCGTAACTTGCCAATCAGTCCAGATCGGGCTGAACAAAGCGACGCAGGAAACAGCAAAAAACATCAAAATCGCCAAAAAGCCAAGCATCGCCCGAGGCGAAATATAACGGCTGCTCAACCACCCCCAAAAAATCCGGCCCGGTATTGCAACGGCGGTCGCAATCGAAAATATCGTCCCAGCCACAATCAGGCTGAAACCAATTTCGGTCAGGTAAATAACAAAATAAGCAATGAAGGTCGTTTGCAACCCTACAAAGGCAAAAGAGCCAAATGCGAGGCCTCTAAGTTCGGGTTTGCCAATCACAAAGCCGATCGTTTCGCGAAAATCTGACAAGTGGAATTGTCGCGTTACATCTTTATCGCTATCAAATTCACGCCGCATGAATTCCAGCATCAAAGGAAAAAGCAAACAACCGATTCCAATCACCACAAGCGCGTGACGCCAGCCGTAAATCTCAGTCAATAGCGGCCCAAGCAATCCGGCAATCAACAAAGCAACCGGCACCGCTGTTTGCTTTGCCGAAAAAACCAGCGGCGCATATTTACCAGGTGCATACCGGCTTAGAAGATGCGAGCTTGCCGGGGTCGAAGACGCCGACGCGCCAATGGCGATTGCCGATAAAACCATCAAGGCAATGATTCCTGGCGCCGCTAAAATCAATCCAACGCCGGTTAGTAAAAGTGAAATTTGACTCACACGAAGCGCGCCATACCGCACAATAATGCTTCCACAACCCGCCTGCACCAAAAGGGAAACCGCGGCGATCATGCCAACATAAACACCAAGCCAAGACGCCTCGATGTGAAGCTCGGAAATGATCGCAGGGGCAAGCACCGAAGGCAAAACCTTACCCAAGGTGACAAAGGTTTGCTGAACAAACATTGAGCCAAGTGCCAGAAAAAGCCATTTCATTGTGATCAGACCTTTATTGTCTTGAAACGATAGGATGTGTGAAAAACATAAACTCAACCCTGACGAAATATGCCCATCTAATGATCAAAGGCCATTTCAAGACATACCATGAGCCATGCAGGCCGACAGTATTATATTATTGATACAGAAAAGCCTATCAAGACGATGCCCTGATCGAAAGATTGTGAGCCTTTTGTAACAGGATTGCAAATGCGACAGCCTGCAACAATCGCCAAAACTGTCGCCGATACTTCCAAAAATGGCGCGATGGGCGGCGCAATCAAAAGCCACCAAACGCAAAAAGCCGTGGCAAATTTGAGACGGTTCGTTAGCTATGGTCACATATGAATTGGATGTGGGGCAGGATTTACGCAAAGCCTCATGATTACCATTTACGTCTAAACCAGCTTAAATGATCAAGGTCAGCTGGCAATCTAGACGGACATGATAAATTGCAGCTTGGCTTTTATCGCAACACAAAAGGGCTTTGCCAGCTAGATCGATGCAAGCGCGTCAATCTTGGCTTTCGTCACCGTCCATGACGCAACCGAATAAGGCACCAGCGTTATTACCGCCATCTTTGCCAAGCATGACGGCGTCAGCGACCCATTAATTATCAAATCACGAAGATTACTAAACGCCCATTTTCAATTGCGCACCCAAGAACCGCTGTTCGCGCAAGACGCCGCGGTTGATCATGCCGATCCCTAAAAAGGCAATTCGGAAACCATTGCATCACGCACCATGCCATCAGGCGTATGAACCAGCAGGCTGCTGCCATAATCCCAATGGGTTTTACGGATCATCGACATGCCGATATTGCAGTTCAAACGCGGCGAATAGATTGCCGAAGTGATCTGCCCAACCACCTCATCATTCAGATCGGTCACCGGAAATGGCTTGCCGCAGGGTGGCGCCTTATCACCGCCAAAGCGGATCCCACGGATCGATTGAACCGGCCCGTCAGCAGCAATCTGCCGAAGCGCCGAAGCGCCAATATAATCGATTTCGTCACCAAGATGGCACAAACGGTCAAAACCACATTCCAGCGGGTTGTTGGCGCGGGTAAATTCATTGCCATATGACATCAGCCCGCCTTCAATACGCTCGATTAAATTTGGGCAACCTGGCGCTATATTATAGGGCTGGCCAGCATCCCAAATCAGATCCCAGAGATCGGTTCCCAAATGGCTGCCTTGAAGATATATTTCAAAGCCACCCTGCTTGCTGTAACCCGAACGTGCAATCAATTGACGCGTGCCAAGAACATCAAAAATTGCAAAGCCGAAATAGGGCAAATTTTCAATCTGATTACCAAAGAGGCTTGCCATTAGCGCGCCTGCCTTTGGCCCCTGAACGGCAAGTGGCGCGACATCGGCTTCGTCGATAACCACGTCAAGGCCCATGCCAACCGCCAGCCCCTTTGCCCATAGCAGAACATCCGAATCCGCAATCGACAGCCAGAAATGGTCGTCGGCCAGTTTCAACAAGACCGGATCATTCAACATGCCAGCATGCTCGTCGATTAGCGGTACATAAAGCCCCTGCCCAACACACGCCCGGCGAAGATCACGCGGCGTCATTAGCTGAACCAGATGCGCCGCGTCACGCCCGGAAATTTCAACTTGCCGCTGACAGGCCACATCCCATATTTGAACATGGTCACGAAGATGCCAGTAAGCCTCTTCAACCGATGCCGCATATGCCTTTGGCAACAGCATATGATTGACCACGCTGAAACCGCGAACGCCATGCTGTTCAACCTTGTCAGTATAAGGAGTCCGCCGGATACGGCGCGACATGTTTAGCCCCGATTCACTCATCAGTTACGCCTCACTAAATTATTATGTCGATCAAGCCGACCACCAGCATGAATAGCTGTTAGGCGCCATAATGACGGGAATATGATAGCTGCAATCCGGATCAGGCGTGGTAAAGCGCACCACGATTTCTTCGAGAATTTGAGCCCCTGACCGCGGTAAATCCGCCTGCTTGAAATAGGCGCCGCTGGCGATCACCATTTCATATGTCTTGCCGGTTGTGGCCTCAAACCTTTGGGAAAAGCGGCCACCTTCGTCACTTTCGGCGGAAAATAGCGTTTCACGCTGGCCATTACCGCGAATTGCCACAAGCGTAACCGCCACCGCACCTGCATGGCTTCCATCAACCGCATTCAAAAAATGAGAGGATAAAACTGCCACTACCTTCCCCCTTGATAAAGATTACTCAATTGACGCCTTGTCGCGTTTTGATGTGGTCGCCAAAACAATTGGGCTAATCACACCCTTCACTTTAACATTCACGCAAGCCGTCTTGCCGCTGGCCATGGCGCGCTGCACCGCGGGAATAATATCCTCGCGCTGCGTGACCAATTCACCATGCCCCCCAAGCCCCTCAAACATCGCGTGAAACGGAATATCGCGGAAATCGGTGGCATAATGGGTGCCGCTGGCAAATAGCCTTTCCTGCTGCTGGGAAATACAGTCAAGCCCGCCATTATTATCAATCACAACAACGATTGGGCGGTCTTCTTGAAAGGCCGCCTCAATCGACAGTCCCCCTGACAGAAAGGCACCATCACCGCTGATCAGCACAACATTACGGCTAGGGTCAACATTCTTTGCCGACACCGCAAACGACACGCCTACACCCAAAAGGCTGAAGGTGCCCGGATGAAGAATCCCGCCAAGCTTTCTGCCCTGAAACCCGGCAATATTCACTGCGATTTCTGACCAGAAATGCGTATTGCCACCATCAATCACCAGCCAATCACCATCGCGCATCGCGGCCTGCACATCAAGCGCCAGTTGCAAGGGATGAATCCGGCCATCAAATGCCGGTTGGGCAGTTTCATGATCGAGGTCAGCAAGCATCCGCTCAACCCAGTCAGCGCGCCATTGCCGGTTTAAATCATACCAATCGCGCGGCAGGCGGAAATCGGGATTCTGCTGATGCGCAACCAATGCTTCCAGAAACGCAGCCGGATCACATAGCAAGGCAAAATCAGCCGCGCGGTTAAACTCTATTTCTTCATGCGATCCATTCACACATACCAGTTCGGCGCTGGACGGAAATAATGGCGGATTGCCAAAATTCATCTGATTATCAAGTCGGCCACCAACCATCAGCACCAGATCAGCGTCACGAAACGCATCGGCAGAAGGGTGATATTGATGAATATCGGCAAGCCCCATATAGGCTTCGCATTCTTCACCAAGCAGTTTTTGATGATAGGGGATGTTAAATACCGGAATGCCAAGCAGACGGCCGGCCTCTTCAAGCATTGTCTCGGCCTTGGCCCACCAGACACCATGCCCACCAATCAAAACTGGCCGTTTGGCAGCGTTGAGCTTTTTCAGCACCTGCTGAAGACGTGCAGGTTCTGGCCATGCCCGCGCAGGTAGTTGCATGGTCAGATCAAACGGCCGCTCAGCGCGGCCGGCATCTTCGGCAAAATGGGAAAACATAATATCAACCGGCAGGCTAAGATGCACCGCACCGGGATAGCCGTTGGTCGCAATTTTGACAGCGCGGTCAACAAATTCATTGATGCGCTCGCCATCGGTTATGGTGGCGCTATATTTCGTCAGCGGCGCAGCGATCGCGACATCGTCAATTTCTTTAAAGCCGCCTGCACCTTGACGTTTCAATGTGCTGGATCCGGTCACAAAAATCACCGGTGAACGTTCGCCCCACGCTTCCATCATCGCTGGCACAGCATTTGCAAATCCCTCCGGCCCGACAAGACAGACCGCAGGTTTGCGCGTGATCCGCGCATGGCCATCGGCAAAATGTCCTGCCACCTGTTCATGCGGACAATTGATCACCTTCATCTGGCATTCCATAAACCCTTCAAGCGCAGGATTGCAAAACCCGCCTGACAAGGTGAACACATGTTCAACGCCCTTTTCCTGCAAGGCACGCGCAAGCAATGCGCCGCCCCGTATCTTTTTGGTTGGCGTCATTCGGCAGCCCTTTCCAGCATCGTTCGCAACATCAATCCTTCATAATTGCCAGCCAAATTCGTAGCGCCCAATTCGGCAATATTTCGGCAGCCAAGCAAACCCATCACCGAACTGGCTTCGGCCTCAATCAAATCTAGAATTTGCCCAAGACCGACTGCGCCGCCGGCCCCAAGGCCATACATCACACTGCGACCCAGCATGACAAAATCTGCCCCAACAGCCAGCGCTTTAACAACATGTTCGCCATTGCGGATACCGCCATCAAAAATCAACGGAAAAGCGCCACCAACCGCGTTGCGGATTTCGACAAGCGAGTCAATGGCCACCGGTGCGGCATTAAGCTGGCGGCCGCCATGGTTTGACACATAAATTGCATCCGCACCGATTGTCTTTATGCGCAACGCGTCCTCGACCGATTGCACCCCTTTGACCACCAGCTTGCCCGGCCAGCGGTCACGCAAAGCTGCGAGAAATTGCCAGTCAGCGCCTGCCCTGCTGGCATTCCGCACAAAGGTTGTCTCCTGGCTTGATGTGGCATAGTTCATCGGCTGTGGCATCTGATGCCGGATACCGTGAAGCACAGTTTCAAGTGACCATCGGGGATGGCTGACAAAATCCCATATCTGTGACGCGCCCCAGCCCATCGGAAAGGAAAACCCGTTGCGCTTGTCGCGTGTCCGCACTGACGGGATTGGCACATCAACGGTCAGAATCAGCACTTTATAATCGGCAGCAATGGCGCGGTCGATCAATTCATCAACAAACCCATTTGACTGATCAGCATAAAGCTGAAACCAAGCGTGACCCTCGGCCAGCTGGATCACCTGTTCAAGCGCCATCGACGAAGCCGTTGACACACATAAAGGGATGCGCCGCTTCGCCGCTTCACGCGCCAGGCTGAAATCAGCCCTTGGCCATGACAAAGCGCACATACCCATTGGCGCGATGCCGAAGGGAAGGCCTGTTTCCTGTCCTAGAATAGACGTCGACATAGCGCGCTCGGAAACATCAATCAGAACGCGGGGCATTAATCTGATATGATCAATCATTGCTGAATTGAGATCACGCAATGATTCATCTCCCGACGCACCATCAATGAAATCAAACATCATGCGTGGCAGGCGCCGTTTTGCGGCTTGCCTTGCCTCAGCGACAGAAAATAATTGTTTGCCCAATGCCTACCCCAGTCAAAACTATCAACAAACGCTATCAGCCAGCTTAATCATTAGGCAAATATAATTATTGGATGAATTGATAGAAAAAAGGTATGATTGACCCAAATAGGGGGCAAGATGAATTTTCGACAACTCAAGGCCTTTAACGCGGTTATGCAAACCGGTTCGATCACCGCTGCTGCAAAACAGATGCTGGTCTCACAACCAAGTGTCACGCGCCTTATTCGCGACCTTGAATTAAATCTTGGTTTTGCCCTGTTTGTCCGTCAGGGGCGCGGCATTATCGCGACGGTCGAGGCGCGACGCTTTCATTTGGCAGTTGAAAGTACTTTTCTCAATATTGAACGGCTCGATGATCTGGCAGCGTCAATTCGCAAAAAGGCGGTTGGCAAGATTTCAATCGGTGTCATTCCAACATTTTCGACATCGCTTTTGCCGCGTGTTCTTGGCCAGATGCGCATGCAGGATGACACGACTCATTCGATTATCTATACGCACAACACACCTGCCATCGTCGACGCCATCCGGCTGCAGCAATTCGATCTTGGCATTGTCTCGCGATCGCCGCCTTATGTAGGTGTAGATATCCTTTACCAGACCATGGTGAATTATGTCGCCTTGATCCCTGAAGACCATTTTCTGGCAAAGTCAAAAGACCCCATCGATTTAAAGGATGTTGCCGGACAGATAGAATTTGTGACATTTGGCAGCGTCTACCCGCTTGAAATGCAGGGCATGGACGCCAATCTCGCCGAAAAATTCCAGAGCAATGCGCGCTATAGTGTTGCCAATGTTCTAGCTGGTGCTGCGCTGGTCCGCGAGGCTGGTGTTCCGGCCATTGTTGATCCGTTTTCGGCACGCATGTCAGTTGCGTCAGGTGGCGTTGTGATCCGGCCAATTGTGCAGAATATGAAATATAACATTGCCATCATTACCCGTGGCGTTGACATGATGACACAGGAAACAAGACAATTGGCAGATGCCATAATCACAGCTTTCAAAAATGACCCAATCATCAAATCCGCGCCTTAGGCCTGATCTCTTGGCGGCAGCAAGATGGGAAGCGTCTTGCGCAATATCATTTCGCTTTCTGCGTCAATGTAAGTCGGGTGATGATCGTCAAGAATCGTCTTGACCCGTTCATGCGCGCGATCGCGAATATCAGGGCTACCCGCTTCCTCCCATGCCTCTATGCCGAGGCGATCAGCAGTTTTCGGATAAAGAAAATCTGAATGCATCCGTGCATAGGTTTCCGGCTCACCAAGAAAATGGCCAACGCCAAGCGCCACCCGATCGATCGATTCCAGAGCAATCGTTTCAGGCGATACTGCAACAGTGCCACTGGCGCGCAGAATGCTTCCCAACATGTCATTATCAATAACCAGTGCTGCAAGCGATAGCCCCATCAGGCCAGCCTGTGCACCGCAGGCCTGGGTGATTATATTGGCCCCTGCCTGAACCGTCTGCGAGACATTCAGACATTTTTCAAAACCACTTTGCGCGTCCGGACTTTTGCTATCGGTAGCGCCCGCGATTGTTGATGAGGAAAGCTGGTAAAAGCGTGCCATCTGAATGGCGGCTGCGGTCAGCAATGCCTGTTCACCACTGCCACCAGCCATTCCGCCGGTTCGCAGATCGGTAATCATCGGGCGTGGGCCAAAAACCGCAAGCGCATCCGGATCAACCAGCCAGGCGATCACCATTCCCGCAAGAGTTTCGGCAATTGTTTGCGTCACACAGCCGGCAATCGTTACCGGACTTGAGGCGCCAAGCTGGCCAAAACAATTGACCATCACCGGAATGCCGCAGCGCACCGCTTCGACCATCACGTCAAGCGCAATTGGATCAAACCGCAATGGTGGCACAACATGATTGACATTCAACGACAGAAACGGTTTGTCGCGAAACGCCGTTTGGGATCCGGCAATCTGATAACAGATGGTTGCAATATCCTCTACCGAATCGGGTGACGAGGCGCTGGTGAAAACATGCTTTACCGTACCAGAAAGACAGGCAAAGGCAGTATTCACATCAAGATGACGCACATCTGGCATATCGCGGGCGACAACCGGTCGGCTGAGGAAATGAATATGCTCAAGCCTATCAACAAGCCGCGCGGCATCATAAAGATCCAAAAGGTTGGATTCGCGGTATCTGCCCATCACCCCATCAAAGATTAATGGTGAAGCTCCACCGGTGCCAACATGAACCGCCCCCGACGATAGAACCATGTCATTAACACCGGCGCGCCCATATAGCGTGATATCCCGCCGCAAACCGGCAAGCGCAGCCATCACCAAATCCGGTGGAAACAATAACCGGCCACGCGCATCAAACGTGCCGCCAGCGGCCACAACAAGATCAACAACAATTGGCGAGGCATCACCAAGGCCGGTTTTCGCAAGCACTGCCAGAGCCGCCTCATGAATCGCGACCATATCAGTATCATGCAGCGGGCCATGGCCTCGCCCCAAGCCAATAATGCGTTTGCCGCCAAGGCTTTCGGCAGGGCTATCAGCAGCGCTCTTGTCGCGTCTAATGCGTCCCGTTCTTGACCGACCCGACCCTTCACTTTGCCTCATATGCTATCCCCGTTTGCTAATCCCATCCCAAGCCTGTGTCCACGCGCTAGCGGCTGATGGGCATTCATTTCACCATCCGGCATTATTAAATAAGCAGATTCGCCGCCGCCGCGAGCGCACACGATCTCGGCAACAACGCCATCAATAATATGAACGCCAACACCATCATCAATGGCGATTCCCGATTGCAATTGTCGACTGGCAACCGCTGTTTCAAACGCCTGTTTCCGGTCTGGCTCGCTGCTGAAATGCGGACAGGCACTTCCCGCAACAAGTCCCAACCCCTCATGCTGTTCAAAACAATCATCTTCGGTTTTCAACAGCAAGTCGGAAAACCAGCAAATCCCTCCGGCACTAACCCCGGATGCGACAAGCCCCCGACGCACCGCCGCCACCAATAAATCGGCAATGCCGGCGTTGCGCCAATGTGATAACATTGCCGTTGTCGTGCCCCCGCCGACATAAAGAATATCCAAATCTTGCAAAAAATCCTGCGCCATCCCCGCCTCTGCCGTTATCGGCAAATGCGTTGTCCGCGCACAGCCCGCAAAACGCGAATAAAAAGCCGTGAGACGATCCGCCCTATCATTATTGGCGTGGCCGATATAGCCGATCTTCAGCTTGGCAACAGGCCCAACCAACGCCAGCAGACGGTCTTCAAGCAGCGCATCATTGCCAGCACCATCTTGCGCATGGGTAAACCCACCGCCACCAACGGCAAATATCTGAACCAGCCCACTCATGTCACTCCCCAAATCTGGCTTTGGTTCCCGTCATCCAGCAGCTTTGGCAGCGCGTTGCGCCTACCGCTTTGGCTGTCACTGAGTCACGCGAACAAAACTAGTTTGAGCAGTTTTTTCTGAATAGGCAATCCGAATTAAAAAATAAAACCTATACGTTATCCGAATGTATTTATTTGCAAATTATATTTGTTATCAATTCATGGTAAATCCATACTTGCCTGCAAATAACTGGGTAAAGCAAGAGGCTGTCGGTCGACTGCCCGTCTGCATAGTCATAAAGCAGGCCCTGATCCATTGCGGTCATGACGGCGCTGCATCACGAGGAGGAACTGGCAATGAAAAAATACCTTATTGCAGCAACATTGATAATGTTCGCTAGTGGCGGCGCAATCGCCGCGCCAAGCGGCACGTTCAAACAGGCCCATGAATATGGATTTGGCGACAAATCCAGCCTTGATCCGGCATCACGCGGCCGTGTCATGCAGATTACGGAAAAGCTGATGAGCCGCCTTATCCGACCAGATATGAAGGGGTCACCAAGCCCAGACCTCGCTGTTTCATGGTCAGCAAATTCACAAGCTACCGAATGGACCTTGAAATTGCGCGATGGCGTTAAATTTCACGACGGCAGCGCTTTTGATTCCGGCGACGTCATTTACACATTCAACCGTGTGCTGAATCCGGAAAACAAATCGCCAGCGCGATCCGCCATCAAGATGATCGAAAAGATGGAAGCACCGGACAAGTCAACAGTGACCTTTAAACTGTCGACACCATTTGCCGATTTGCCGCTTCAGCTGATGGATTACCGTTTGCGGATTATCCCAGAAGGGTCGGGTGACAGCATCGCGGCATCAGGCATTGGCACTGGCCCATTCAAGCTGGTAAAATTTGACGCTGCTGGCACCTCCAAACTCGAAGCCAATATGGATTACTGGGAAGGTGCGCCAGGCGTTGCAAAGATGGAAATCATCGGAATTGGTGATGGACAGGCACGCTTACAAGCCTTGCTTGGCGGACAGATTCACTTTGAGGACAAGGTGACAAATCAGCAAAAGCCAATGTTTGCCAGCAATAATAAATTCAAAATGATGGAAGTGCCAACCGGCAATTGGCGCGGTCTGGTGTTCCGTACTGATGTTGCTCCTTTTACCGACATTCGTGTTCGCCAAGCGGTTCGCATGGCAGCTGACCGTGGTGAACTGGTCAAGCTCATCATGGGCGGATCGGCCACGATTGCCTGTGACACGCCGGTAAAGCCTGATGACCAATATCGTGCTGATATTAAATG
>DFSK01000007.1:0-7600 GCA_002378605.1 Alphaproteobacteria bacterium UBA3439 | reverse complement strand
ATTGATGTGGATGTCTATGTGGCAACATTGGAACCAACCTGGCCAACCCTTGCCGAGGCCTATCAGCAGCAGGCGGCAAAGGCGGGTATCCGGGTGAATATCAAACAGGTACCATCCGATGGATATTGGAAAGACACATGGATGCAAAAGCCGGTTTCGGCAACACGCTGGAACGAGCGTCCGGCTGATTCGGCCTTGCATGAAATCTATCTTTCAACAGCAAAATGGAATGAGTCCTATTATAAAGATGCTGATTTTGATGCCCTTCTTGGTAAGGCACGCCGTGAGTTGAATTTTGACAAACGCCGGGCGCTTTATGTTCAGGCACAAGAGCATCTTTACCAAACCGCTGGCACATTAATCCCCTATCATGTGTCCAAGCTTTATGTGATGGGTGCCAATGTTAACGGTATTGATGCGGTGGAAAATCATTCTATCCGCTGGCATAAAGTAACCGTCAAATAATTGGATCTACTCATCTAAACATGATGGGGCCAGCTTGATGGCGCAACACACGCTGTAGAGCTGGCCCCTATTTATGCTAACCGGACGAACGAGCAAAAGGTGAATATACTGTGCTTTTCATGCTGATAAGACGGGTTTTCCTTGGTGGCGTGACGGTATGCATCGTATCTCTCATCATTTTTGCCGGCGTTGAAATGCTTCCAGGCGACGCCTGCACACAATTCCTTGGTGAATATCAGGCGGATGAAGAGCTTCTCGCCCAATGCCGCAAGGATCTCGATCTGAACCGGCCGCCCATTGACCGCTTTGCCGAATGGACACAGGGCGCTATTACTGGCGATCTTGGCCTTGCTGCCGATGGCAAAACCAAAATCAGCACAATTGTCGGTGACCGGCTGAAAAACTCCCTACTTCTGGCTTTCTGCGCCATGAGTGTGGGCATTCCTCTCGCATTGCTTCTTGGTGTCATCAGCGGATTGTGGCGTGACCGCCTTCCCGATATCATCGCGTCAACTCTGGCCATCTTTGCCATGACCATTCCCGAATTTGTTTCGGCAACATTGCTCATTCTTGTACTGAGCGTCTGGCTTGGCTGGCTGCCCGGCATTGTCCTGACCTCAGCAGCGGCACCGGCAAGCGAATTCTTTCCTGAAATCCTGCTGCCAGTGATCGTTTTATCCTTTGTAATGTGCGCCCATATCATGCGCATGGTGCGCTCGTCGGTTATCGATGTGATGGCCAGCGACTATGTTCAGATGGCAACTTTGAAAGGCGTTCCCTATTGGCAGATGGTGTTTCGGCATGCCCTTCCAAACGCATTATTGCCTGCGATCAATGTTGTGGCATTAACCATCGCGTGGTTGCTTGGCGGCGTTGTTGTGATCGAAGTCGTTTTCAACTATCCCGGCCTTGGACGGCTAATGATTGATTCGATTTCTGACCGAAACCTGCCCGTCGTGCAGTCAATCGCGCTGATCGTTGCCAGCGTCTATGTATGCGTCAATCTTGCAGCAGACCTGTTGACAATGATTGCCAATCCCAAACTCCGCACGATGTATATGAGGAAATAATGACCGTATCCTCTAACAGTCATCAGCAAGAAAATGGCCGTTTTATGACGGTTATGAAGGATATTTTGGCGCGGCCATCAGGGCGTATCGGCCTGACTTTGGTGTTGTTTCATATCCTGCTCGCACTATTAAGCCCGTCGATCGCGCCCTATGATTTCAAATTGCAGAACTCCAGCCTGATGTTAAGCCCTCCCTCCGGCGACCATTGGCTTGGCGCTGATCATCTGGGGCGTGATATTTTATCACGCACTTTGATGGGTGGGCGCGAGGCCTTACTTGTGACGGGCATTGCGACACCGCTTGCCGTGATGTGGGGAGGGTTCATTGGCATTTTATTCGGGCTTGTCGGTGGCCGTGTTGATGAAGTTTTGATGCGGATTGTCGATGCGTTCCTGTCATTACCGTGGATTCTCAAAATGCTGGTTCTGATTGTCACCTTCGGTACCGGTATCGGGGTGTTAATCCCAACCTTGACGTTTTTTTACGGCATACCGGTGATACGCGTTGCCCGCGCCGCGACGCATGACATCATTGCCCGCGATTTTGTTTGGGCGGCAAAGGCGCGTGGCCACAGCCGGATTAGCATTATCTGGCGTGAGCTTTTGCCCAATGTTCTTGATACATTGATGGTTGAAGGTGCCATGCGCTGGTCATGGATGTTACTTGCCTTTTCCTCTTTGTCCTTTCTTGGCTTCGGGGTGTCGCCGCCAACACCTGATTGGGGATTGATGATCTCGGATGCGCGCGGCTTTATGTCCTTTGCTCCATGGGGTGTCATCGCACCGGTGATTGGCCTGTCATCACTGATTATTGGCATTAATCTGTCTGCCGATGCCTTGGCCAAGGCTCTTGGCATTGACCGCGCACAAAAGGCACCAATGTAAAATGTCACAAACGCCATTCATTGACATAAAAAACCTTTCAGTCGGCTATACCAGCCGAAGCGGCAAAACCATTCCCGTTCTGCGCGATGTCAACCTAAGCATTGCGCGGGGCGACAGCATCGGGCTTGTTGGTGAAAGCGGATCGGGGAAAAGCACCTTGGCGCTGGCGGCAATGGGGTATTTCAAACGCGGGCTTCATGTGATTTCGGGACAGGTTCAGTTTGACGGGATCGACATGCTGAATATTTCACGCAATGACCTGCAACATCTTCGGGGCGGGCGCCTTGCGCTGATCCCCCAAAATTCAGGCCAGTCCTTAACCCCAAATCTGCGCATTGGACAGCAGATCACCGAGGCCTTGCGCCTGCACAGCGATCTTCCGGCAAACGACTTTGACGCTGGCGTCATTGATCTTTTGAGTCAGGTTCGCCTGCCGGATCCGGTTGGGCTTACCGATCGCTATCCGCATGAATTATCCGGCGGGCAGCAACAAAGAGTGGCCATTGCAATGGCGCTGGCCAGCAACCCCGAGGCGTTGCTTCTGGACGAGCCGACCACCGGTCTTGATGTCACCACGCAAGCCCATATTATGGAGCTGCTTCGTGATTTGGCGAAAGAGCGAAATCTTGCGATGCTGTATGTCAGCCATGATCTGGGCGCAATCGCACGTGTCTGCAACAAAGTCATGGTAATGTATGCTGGCGAGACCGTTCTGACAGGTAGCACAAAACAGGTGCTTTTATCGCCGCGACATCCCTATGCACATGGTCTGCTGGCATCTATACCACGACTGCATGAGGCCAGCCTGCCTCAGGCGCTGGACGGGCGCCCGCCAATGCCAAGTGAAACCATTATTGGCTGCGCCTTTGCAGATCGGTGCAAGCTGGCTGATAAAACCTGCCATTCATCGCCGCCACCACTCGATCGTCTTGATACTGGCGAAGCCGTGCGCTGTTTTCATCATGACCAGATCAGCCAGCTCAATCAAAAATCTCAAAAATCAGCAAGGTCAATGCCTGTCGCCGTGGATAAAGATACCGCCCTTTCACTTGTCAATCTGGCGGTTAGCTATACCCAGCCCGGGCTTTTGGCAAAGCTGTTTGCATCGCAAGATACCCCACCAAGCACCGTAGACAGAATCACGATTGACATCAAAAAGGGCGAAACATTAGGGCTGGTTGGCGAAAGCGGTAGCGGCAAGTCAACCATCCTGAAGACGATTGCCGGTATGGTGCCAAGGCAATCAGGCAATATCATCTTGAATCAGACAGAACCATTAGACACGATGGTCGAGAAACGGCCTTCAGCCTATCTGCGTCAAGTTCAGATCATCTTCCAGAATCCTGATGACAGCCTAAATCCGCGTCATACAATTGAACAGATTCTGGCACAGCCGCTTCGCCTCTATTACGGGCTTTCCGGCGCGCCGCTTCGGGACCGAAGCATCGCCATCCTGGAACAGGTCAGGCTTGGCGCACATTATCTCGAACGCCTTCCAAGCCAGCTTTCAGGTGGTGAAAAGCAACGTGTTGCGATCGCCCGCGCCTTTGCCGCAGATCCTGAAATCATACTTTGTGACGAGGTGACGTCGGCACTTGACGTATCGGTGCAGGCGGCCGTTCTTGATCTTCTCGATGTTTTAAAACGGCAAGACGGAACAACCTATATTTTCGTGTCACATGATCTTGCAGTGGTGAAGGCAATTTCCGATCGGGTTGCGGTTTTATATCAGGGGCGCATTTGTGAAATTGGCCCAGTTGCCGCGGTTTATTCTGCCCCTTTCCACCCCTATACCGATGCCCTTCTCGGCGCGGTGCTCGAACCTGATCCAGATGTTGCGCCGCGTCTGACGGCTGATGATGCGGTTGAATTATCACCACCTAAAACGGGCTGCCCGTTCCAGCGGCGATGCCCACGCAAGCTTGGCAGCATCTGCGAAACCGATATCCCCACCATGCAGGAAATTGCGCCAGGACATGTAATCCATTGTCACATTCCACGGGCTGATCTTTAATTTTGCCGCTCAAGAGGCCCTCACATGATCCAAAATCTTCGCGCTTTATTGGCACCGACAGGACGGCTTCGGGTTGGCATAAATATGGCCAATTTCCTGCTGGTAACGGGCCAGCGTCCCGATGGCACACCCGATGGGGTTTCGCCTGACCTTGCTCGCTGGATTGCTGCCAAGCTTGATGTGCCTTGTGACTTTATCCGTTTCGACAACCCCGGCCAGCTGGCTGATTGCGTGAATGAGGATATCTGGGACATCGGCAATATTGCCGTCGAACCTGCCCGCGCCAAACATATTGCCTTCACGCGGCCCTATGTTCAAATTGATGCCAATTTCATGGTTCGCCAAAGTGATCCCTATATCCAGAATGCCGATATTGATCAACCCGACACGTCTATCGCCGCCTATGGACGCAGTGCTTATGAACTGTGGCTGACAAGTAATTTTGCGAATGCCGACATTATACGGACATCGACAATTGCCGAATCGCACGAGCTGTTCAAAGCCGGGGATGCGAATGTTCTGGCTAGCCTCAAGTCAAAATTATTGGACGAAATCGCCGCAAATAGTGACTATCGGATCATTGAGCCACCCTTTACAAGTGTTCTGCAAGCCTGCGGGGTAGCCAAGACCAAGCAAACAGCTGTTGCGTTTCTCAATACCGTTATTGGCGAATTGATTGCAAATGGCGGCCTTGAAAATTCACTTGACCAACATGACGTTGCGGCGGAATTAAGCCTATCAAGGGTGCAAGCAGTGTGATTGTTGCAAACGCTGTCACCATTTTTGCAGCTCATTGAAACTTGAATATGCTTTTTTGAAATATATTTCGGTGGCACAGTAACCGCGTTATTATTAGCAGATTGGCAATCGCCGCAATGCAGCTTTTGATTTCTCTTTCAGCTTTGCTTTTATCCGTCATGCTTGTGCAGATGGGTATCGGGGCGCTTCGCCCGTTTGACAGTATTTCTGGTGCAGCGCTTGGCTTTACCAGCGTTGATATTGGGCTTATTGCCTCGGGGCATTTTGCTGGATTTCTATGTGGGTGCCTGCTTGGCCCAAAGCTGGTTTATCGTGCCGGACATTCGCGTGCTTTTGCCATTCTTGCTGCTGTTGGCGTCATATCAATCATCGCCCATACGATCAAGGCCGATCCTTATTTCTGGACATTTGCCCGAATCCTTGGGGGCTTTGCGGTTGCCGGATGTTACACCGTTATCGAAAGCTGGCTTCAAGCCAAAGCAACCAACAAGATCCGCGCACGGGTCTTTTCAATCTACCGCATTGCCGATTTTGCCGGACAGATTTTTGCGAATGGCCTGATCGGCGTGCTGACACCGGCAAGCTATATATCCTATAATATCCTTGCCATGATCATGTGCCTTGCGCTAATCCCGCTGGCGGTAACATTAAGCAAAGAGCCAAGCCTTCCAAAAACCAAAATTTTTCGGCCATTCCTGGCCTATAAAATATCACCCCTTGCCAGTCTGGGCGTGGTAACTGCCGGCATCTCAACATCGGCCTTTGGATCGATTGCACCGCTCTATGCTGCCAATCTGGGCATGTCTAGTTTAGAGATTTCCTATTTTTTGACCGCTGCCGTTATCGGCGGGATTATTGTTCACCCGCCAGCCGGCTTGCTGGCCGACCGCTTTGACCGCCGTTCGGTAATGATGTTTTTCAGCATTCTTTCAACGGTTGTCTGTTTGGCGATTGGCAGTGATCTTGTCGAAATCTCTGGGCAAGGCCATGGCGGATCATTACTCCTTGCCTTGCTATTTGGCGTTAGTACTTTTCCGATTTATTCATTATCGGCAGCGCATGCGAATGATTTTGCCGGGCCTGATGACGTTTTGGATCTCAGCGCATCTTTGATTTTTTTCTATGCGCTTGGCGCCATCATTTCACCGATCATTGCGGGCTATATTATCGGCAGGTTCGGCACGCCATATCTGTTCATTTATATTTCCTTTGCGCATATTTTTCTGATGAGCTTTACCGTCTTGCGCGCCATTGCACGGCCGGTATCCACAGATGACAAGCCCTATGCCTATTACCCCAGAACAACGATGTTTATCGCAAATATTATTCGTGGACGTAACGCATCGGATAAGCGCAAAAAATCTTAGCGCTACCCAATCTTAACCGAACATTTGGTAATCCGGCTTGGCTGGCAAAAATCGAACTTTAAATTGAACTGCCATTGCCGCGATTGAATATCATATTCCAATTATGACCTGATATTCACTTTGTTAAGCTTGCATAACCTAGCTTTTGGAATAGGGGTGGTTTGCCAGCCAGTGATTGGCAATATCGATTCGCCGCGCAACCCAGACCTTGTCATGCGCCATGATATGATCCAGGAATTTGACCAATCCGGCAAATCGCGCTGGCCGCCCAATCAACCGGCAATGCAACCCGATCGACAGCATCTTTGGCGCCGTTGCGCCCTCGGCATAAAGAACATCAAACGCATCAATCAGATATTGGGCAAATTGATCGCCCGTATGAAACCCCTGCGCAGTGGCAAAGCGCATATCATTCGTATCCAGCGTATAAGGAACAATCAAATGCGGCTTTTCCACCTGCGCCGACCAAAATGGCAAATCATCCGAATAATCATCCGCGTCATAAATAAACCCGCCATCCGCAGCGACAAGATTGCGCGTGTTTTCCGACGTGCGCCCCGTATACCAACCAAGCGGGCGCGCCCCGCAAATATCGGTTAAAATCGAAATCGCCTTTTGCATATGTTCGCGTTCTTCATCAAGCGGCATGCCATGATAATTGATCCAGCGATAACCATGCGCCGCAATTTCATGCCCATCGGCAAGCGCGGTTTCAATCACCTTTGGATGACGCGCCGCCGCCATCGCAACAGCAAAAACCGTCAATGGCAACTGGCGCTGGCGAAACAGATCCAGAATACGCCAGACACCCGCCCGCGACCCATATTCATAAATTGATTCCATCGACATATGACGCGCCCCGTCAAATGCCGCCGCACCAATGATTTCCGATAAAAATACCTCAGACGCCGAATCACCGTGAAGAACACAATTCTCACCGCCTTCTTCGTAATTCAACACAAATTGAACTGCAATACGCGCACCTTCTGGCCACACAACCTCGGGCCGCGTTACACCATATCCACATAAATCTCTTGGGTA
>DFSK01000089.1 GCA_002378605.1 Alphaproteobacteria bacterium UBA3439 | reverse complement strand
TGGTCTTTCCGGTGCCGGACAGGCCGAAGAACACGGCGCTCTTGCCGTCCTGTCCGATATTCGCCGAACAATGCATCGGCATGACGCCCTTCACCGGCAGCAGGTAATTCAGAATGCCGAAGACACTCTTCTTCATTTCACCCGCATAGCGCGTGCCGCCGATGAGGATCAGCTTTTCGCTGAGATTGACCGCGATCACGGTTTCGCTGCGCGTGCCATGGCGTTCCGGATCGGCGCGGAAGCTCGGCAGGTCGATGATCGTATATTCGGGCACGAACCCGTCCAGTTCAGCCTCGGTAGGGCGCACCAGCAGCGTGCGAATGAACTGGTTGTGCCAGGCAAGTTCGTTGATGACGCGCACGTTGACGCGATATTCCGGCTGCGAGCCGCCGAACAGGTCGGCAACGTAGAGGTCGCCCTTCTCGGCAACGGCCTTGAGAAAATCTTCCTTGAGTGCCGCGAAATGGTCCGGCGACATCGAAGCGTTGTTGTCCCACCACACGGTATCTTCGGTTTCGCCATCGCGAACGATGAACTTGTCCTTCGCGCTGCGGCCTGTGTGCTTGCCCGTTTCCACGACCAGCGGGCCATGCTTGGCTTTGCGGCCTTCACCATTTTCCAGTGCAGCGGCGGTCAGCTCTTCCGACGTGAGGTTCGGGTGAATGGTTGCGGAAGTCTCGATGCCCTGCGCGGCAAGCGAGTGGGAAAGCGAAAAGGTCACTGAATTCTCCGGCGCGTGTGCGGGTTCGTTCTGGAATCGCCGGCGCATACGAATGCGTGGCTTTCTCAGACGCCAATAGTCCTGCCGTAACGCGGCGTCAAATCGCCATCGAACAATATGTTGTGGCGTATGCGCGGGCCACGTTGTTTTGCCCTTTCAATGTCGCTAGTCACTCTCCTTATGGAGAGCATGACAGCAGATGCCGCGCCGCAGGGCGAAAGCAACCGGACGGTCATCGCGCTGGTCGATGACGATCGCAATATTCTGACCACCGTCTCGATCGCGCTGCAGGGCGAAGGCTTTGCCACGCGCGTCTATTCAGACGGCGAGGCTGCTCTTGGCGCGTTGTTGTCCAATCCGCCCGACCTAGCCATCTTCGACATCAAGATGCCGCGCATGGACGGCATGGAGCTTTTGCAAAAAGTGCGAGGCCAGTCGCAAATGCCCGTGATTTTCCTGACCAGCAAAGATGATGAGCTTGACGAGGCGCTTGGGCTTGGCATGGGAGCAGATGATTACATCACCAAGCCATTTTCCCAGCGTTTGCTGCTTGCGCGTATCCGTGCCGTGTTGCGGCGTGCCAGTGATGGGGTAATGAAAACATCTGGTCCAAATATCATCCGTCTTGGTGAATTACTGATGGATCCAGACCGGCATTTATGCAGCTGGCGTGGTCAGGAAGTCAAATTGACCGTAACCGAATTTTTGATTTTGCAGGCGTTGGCGTCGCGCCCGGGCATGGTGAAGAACCGTGATCAGCTCATGGATGCTGCCTATGGCGAGAGTATTTTTCTGGATGACCGCACGATCGACAGCCATATCAAACGGCTGCGCCGCAAATTACGCGCACATGATTCCGACTTTGACCAGATCGAAACGCTTTATGGAATTGGCTATAAATATAAGACATCACCATCATAAGGGTCGCGCCATGCCGATGAAGGCTGCATAATGGCCTGATGATATTTATGATGATGGTGGTTTATAGTCAGGGAGCGGAATTATAGAAACTTCGCGATGGCGTCGATTACTGGGCTGGGTTCGTGGCAAGTGTGGATGGCTTGTGACGCCATTCCGCATGAGCCGCCTTACCGCGCGCATCATGGCGATCATGCTGTTTCCACTGGCGATTTTTCTTGTTGGTCTATTATCGCTTGATCAATATCGAACGACCTTGATCCAGTCAGAATTTGTCGCGCTTGAGCGGCAGGGCTTTACCTTGGCGCGATCGCTTGCGCTTGCCGAGGCTGAACGTGATCGGCGTGTTGCCCGTCGCCAGCTATCGCCAGAAACCATGACGCATCTAATCCCTCTTGTCGGGCTTGGCAGCTCGTTACGGGCGCGGGTGTTTCAGCCAAATGGATCGCTTCTTGCTGATACGGCGCGGCGAAGTGGCTTTCAGCCAAATGTCGATATTCGGCGACATCGTGACAAAAGCTGGCGTCAGAACATCCGCAATAATCTGAATGATATGGTGACAACAGCATCTGGCTGGTTCAGCCCGTTTGACGAATTGCCATCATATGTTGAGCGCCGCCGCCAGCGTGCTAGCCAATATGCTGAAGTCATTGCCGCCTTGTCGGGCGAACCACGCCGTGCCTTGCGTATTGACCGTGATGGCAATCTGATGTTGTCGGTGGCGGTGCCGGTTCAAGATTTGCGTCTTGTTCGTGGGGCCTTGATGGTCTCGATTGGTGGCGGCAAAATTGAACAGGAATTGGCCAATGTGAATATTGTGTTTTTACAGCTATTTGTCGGGGTTTTGCTGGTGACGCTTGGTCTCAGCCTGTATCTGGCGCGATCAATCACAACGCCAATCTCGCGTCTTGCGGCAGCGGCCGATAAATTGCGGCAAAGCGCCGATATGTCCAGCCGCCTTCAACGTTTGCCGCATCGCAATGACGAAATCGGTCAATTGTCGGATTCGTTGATTGATCTGACCGATGAATTGCAAAAAAGAATTCAGGCCACTGCGGCCTTTGCCGCTGATGTGGCGCATGAAATTAAAAACCCGCTTTCATCATTACGAAGCGCCACCGAAACCTTTAGTCGGGCAAAAACTGCAGCGCAAAAAAAGCAGTTGCTGAATATCATCTTGCAGGATGTGCAGCGTCTTGATCGTTTGATTACTGATATTTCTCAAGCAAGCCGTGTCGATACCGAAATTATCGGCCAAGATCGTGATCCGGTTGATTTTGCCGGCTTGATTGATAATTTCATCCAGATGCGATCGCAAACCCACAGCCAATATCAATTGCGATTTGACCATCCGCCAATGCCGGTGATGGTGCGGATGAATCAAAGCCGCATGGTGCAGGTGATTGACAATGTGTTGAGTAACGCCATTTCCTTTAGCCCGAAAGGCGGCATGGTACGGTTTATTCTGACCGCTGACGCGACGCGTAAACGTGCCGTTCTGGACATTCTTGATGACGGGCCGGGTATCCCTGATGCCAAACTGGAAACGGTTTTTGACCGGTTTTATACCGAACGGCCTAGCGGCGAAGGTTTTGGCGAACATTCGGGGCTTGGCCTGTCAATCGCGCGGCAGATTGTTGATGCGCATAACGGCCAATTAACAGCGGAAAACCGGCCTGAGGGTGGTGCGTGTTTCCGGCTTGTTCTGCCACTTGAAAGCTAAAGCTGTTTTTTCTTTTTTGCTGTTGTAGACTATCGGGATGTTAAACCCTATTTCGTCAATAAAGCTTGTTCTTGTGACTGGTGTATCTGGTGCTGGACACTCAACTGCGCTGAAAATTCTAGAAGATTACGGTTTTACCGCCGTTGATAATCTACCTTTGGCGCTTGTTGATCCGCTGATCGCGCTTGAGGTTGAAACTGGCGGCCGGTCAATTGCCATTGGACTTGATGCGCGCACTAGCGGTTTTGGGGCTGATGCGGTGGCACGCCTTGTGAAAAATCTGGCAAAACGCCTTGGCGATGGGTTTAAGATGGTGTTTATCAATGCCGGTCATGTCGATTTGGTGCGCCGCTATAATGCAACAAGACGCCAGCACCCGCTTGGCCATGATTATGATCTTGATGCTGCGGTGCGCGCAGATATGGCGCGAATGGCCGATGTCGAAGCTTTGGCCGATATTATTATTGATAGCAGTGGCCTGGCGCCATCTGATTTACGCGGCGCGTTGCTTGGCGCTTTAGGTCTTGATAAGGCACCGCCAATGCCGGTGCATATTGTTTCATTTTCCTACCGGCATGGCCTTCCTGAAACGGCAGATCAGGTCATTGATATGCGCTTTGCCAAAAACCCGCATTGGGATGATGGTTTGCGTGATCGAACCGGCCTTGATTCCAAAGTGGCAGAATTTCTGGCCAAAGATGAAATGGCAATCGAGGTTCTTGATCAGGTGAAATCGATGTTGGCATTGATGCTAAGCCGGATGAACAGTGATGGTCGGGCGCATTTGACGCTGGCCTTTGGCTGTACGGGCGGCAAACATCGTTCGGTATGGGCGGCAACACAGATTGCCAGCTGGATTGAGGCTGAGGGCCATCCAGTGCGCCTTGAACATCGTGAATTGGCAAAGGCATCTGCCTAGTTGCGCATCACTTCAATCACATCTCAAGCGGTGTTTCTTGGCGCTATCATATCTAGCGCTTTAAAAGACCGTGTTAATTTGCTATGACGTGGCGAGATTTTTACCGACATATAGATTGGATTGGATTATGGCGCAGGATTATGTGATTGCCGATATCGGACTTGCCGACTGGGGTCGCAAGGAATTATCGATTGCCGAAACCGAAATGCCTGGCCTGATGGCGCTTCGTGACGAGTTTGGTTCGGACAAGCCGTTGGCTGGCGCGCGTGTTGCTGGCTGTCTTCATATGACGGTACAAACTGCGGTTTTGATTGAAACGCTTGTTGCGCTTGGTGCCGATGTGCGTTGGTCGAGCTGTAATATCTTTTCAACCCAAGACCATGCCGCCGCGGCAATTGCCAAATCAGGCGTTCCGGTCTTTGCCATCAAGGGTGAGACACTGGCCGAATATTGGGAATATGTTGACCGTATTTTTGATTGGCCGAATGAACAGACCGCCAATCTTATTCTTGATGATGGTGGTGACGCCACCATGTATATCCTTCTTGGGGCGCGTGCCGAAGCTGGCGAAGATGTGCTGGCCACGCCAGAAACCGAAGAAGAAGAATATCTAAAAGCGCAATTGCATCGCCGCCTTGCAAGCAGCCCGGGCTGGTTCACCCGCCAGCGTGATGCGCTTAAAGGTGTTTCCGAAGAAACCACCACTGGTGTTCTGCGGCTTTATCAGCTTGCCGAAATGGGCGGATTGCCATTCCCGGCTATCAATGTGAATGACTCGGTCACTAAATCAAAATTCGACAATCTTTATGGCTGTCGCGAATCATTGGTTGATGGTATCCGCCGTGCCACTGATGTGATGTTTGCTGGCAAGGTCGCCGTTGTTGCTGGCTATGGTGATGTTGGCAAAGGCTCGGCAGCTTCGCTTCGGCAAGGTGGTGCACGGGTTATGGTAACCGAGGTCGACCCGATCTGTGCGTTGCAGGCCGCTATGGAAGGCTATGAAGTTGTCACGATGGAACAGGCAGCTTCGAAGGCTGATATCTTTGTGACCGCAACTGGTAACCGCCATGTCATCACCATCGACCATATGCGTGAAATGAAAGACCGTGCGATTGTTTGTAATATTGGCCATTTTGATAATGAGATCGATGTGGCATCGCTGAATAATTACACATGGTCAGAAGTAAAACCGCAGGTTGATGAAATTGAATTTCCGAATGGCAAACGGATGATCCTTCTTGCCAAGGGACGTTTGGTCAATCTTGGATGTGGAACCGGGCACCCGTCTTTTGTCATGTCGGCGTCATTTACCAATCAGGTGTTGGCGCAGATCGAGCTTTGGTCGCGCGGTGATCAATATGAAAACAAGGTCTATACCTTGCCGCGTCATCTTGATGAAAAAGTGGCAGCACTCCATCTTGCCAAGGTTGGCGCAAGCTTGAGCACGCTTCGCCCTGATCAGGCTGATTATATTGGCGTTGAACAGCAAGGGCCGTTCAAGAGCGAACAATATCGCTATTAATCACCAATGCCAGTTCTGCAATTAGAATTACCCGATCTGTCAGCAACCGAAACGCTTGGTGCGTTGCTGGCTGACGGGCTGGCGGCTGGTGATGTGATCTCGTTAAGCGGGCCTCTTGGCGCGGGAAAATCGGCATTGGCGCGGGCGATAATTCAGGCGGCAAATCCGGCTGAAACCGATGTGCCAAGCCCCACCTTTACGCTTGTCCAGACTTATGAGCTTGGCAATGGAACACCGCTTTGGCATCTCGATCTTTACCGGATTGAAAGCCCTGAAGATGCCATGCAGCTTGGGCTGGATGACGCCTTTATCGATGCGGTTTGCTTGATTGAATGGCCAGATCGGTTAAAGAAACTGCTGCCAAAGACCAATCTTTCAATTCATCTTTACATGGCTGATGGCGATGATTCATCTTCCAATATCCGGTTTGCCGATATTACCGCGCCGCCGCATTGGGCCGCCCGAATGACAGCAATTATCGCCAAAACTGGCTAGGTTTGGCGCGGCCAGGCAACGGTTTATCACCAGCCATTTGCGCTAGATTGCCCGCTTGTAGTAAACGGGTCTCGCCTTTCGATGCTGTTGCTTTTATAGTTGGCAAATGACAAGCCCTTCCGTTTACAGCATTGATGCAGGCATGCCGTTTGCCCGTGAATTGGCAATGGGTATGAGACAGCTGGCGGGCAGTCCCGAAAGGCTGGCACGCGGGTTGATTTTATTGCCATCGCGCCGTGCTGCTAGTGCTCTTCAAGCCGCTTTTCTGGACAGTGTTGCTGGTGCGCCGATGCTATTGCCGCGCATGTTGCCCGTTGGCGATTTTGGCAATGATGATGATGGCCGGTTAAGCCCTTTTCTAGGCGATGATGCTGGCAGTGACCTGCCGCCGCCAATCTCAAAGATAAGACGGCAAATCTGCCTTGCCAAATTGCTTCGCCATTTTCCGCTTGGTGGTCAATATCCAACCCAGCCCCAAGCGATGCGCCTTGCCGACTCGCTTGGGCAATTGCTTGACCAGCTTTATAATGCCGATGCCACTGCCGATCAGCTTCGTGATTTATTGCCTGATCAATTTTCGGCGCATTGGCAGGATATTCTGACCCTTCTTGGCATTTTGATTGATCGCTGGCCTGATATTCTGGCCCAAGAAGGGCTGCTTGATGTGGTTGACCGGCGCAACCGGCTGTTACGCCGCCGTGCCAATCAATGGCGCGATCAACCGCCAGATCAATTGATTGTGATTGCCGGATCAACCGGATCAATCGCGGCAACGCGTGAATTGATTGGCGTGGTGGCGAATCTTCCCGATGGTCATATTGTTTTGCCCGGGCTTGATCGCCATGCTGGTGATCAGTGGCAGGCGATTTGCGAGGATAGCGGCCATCCGCAATATCAGCTTGCCCAGCTTTTGGCCTATCTTGAGATCACGCCTGATCAGGTGGAAAACTGGAACGGGTCAACCGATGCGATTCCGCCCGAATTGCCGGCAAGACGCGATCTGATGCGTGAAGTTTTCCGCCCTGCTGCAATCAGCGAAGGCTGGCAAAGGCTTGGCGATGCCGGCCCGATGATCGACCGAACCGCGCTTGCTGGTTTGAAGGTTATAACGGCGCGCGATCGGCGCGAAGAGGCTAATTTGATTGCCCTATCGCTTCGCGAGGCATTGGAAAAACCCGATCAAACCGCGGCAATGGTTACGCCTGATCGTCAGCTTGCCGAGTTGGTTATCGCCGATTTGCGCCGATGGGATATTGCCATTGAAGATTCGGCAGGCAAGCGGTTATCGCTTTGCCCACCTGGCCGGTTTTTATCGCTTCTTTGTGATGCGGTGGATGCCAATTTTGCGCCGCTTCGTTTGCTGTCATTGTTGAAACATCCCTATTGTGCAGGCGGGATGAACCCGATTCAATTTCGTCATTTCGTCGACCAAATTGAACTGGTGGCATTGCGTGGCCCGCGCCCGGGTGATGGTTTGTCCGCCGTGGTGGCGGTGCTTGACGACGCTGATCTTCGTCATTTTTTTGAAACGCATGTCATTGCCAATCTAACCCCGCTTATCGACTCTTGGCAGGCGCCCAACCCGACTTTGGCAAGCCTGTCAGACGGGCTTGGTGAAGCTGCCGAACGCCTATGTGCAACCGTGATGGATAGCAGCGGTGACGGGGCAGACCGCGGCGCAGGCGCAATTGAATTATGGAAAGGCCCTGACGGCATGGCGGCAAGCGACCTGTTTCGCAGCCTTGCCGCTGATGGCCGTGATAGCGCGATCGATGCAGGCGACATGCCGCAGATTTTGCGCCAGCTTCTTGAGGATATAAATGTTCACCCCTTTGGTACGCCGCATCCACGGCTTGCCATTCTTGGGGCGGTTGAGGCGCGGATGCATCCGGCCCAAGCGGTTGATGCGCATCGGTTAATTCTTGCAGGCTTTAATGAAGGCAATTGGCCGCCGCGTCCTGATATCGACCCATGGATGAATAGCGCGATGCGGGCGGCGGTTGGATTGCCGCCAAAAAACTGGCGAAGCGGGCTAAGCGCGCATGACGTCTATATGGCCATTTGCAGCAAAGACATCATTGTCACACGCGCCGATAAAGAGGCGGGGACACCAACGACAAAAAGCCGTTGGTTACAGCGCATGGAAGTTGTAATGAATGCGCTTGGCCTGAATGGTGACATTGATGACGGGGCCACCGAAAAAGCGTGGCTTGCGAAATTCGAGCCGAAAACGATTCCCCAACCGGCGGTTCGGCCGTCGCCTTGTCCACCATTGGCAAGCCGCCCCCGCCAGTTCTCGGCAACTGAAATTGATATCTGGATTACCGA
>DFSK01000130.1:2451-3082 GCA_002378605.1 Alphaproteobacteria bacterium UBA3439 | reverse complement strand
AAACGGATCAGCCATTTGATCGTGCCATCAACCGACTGTAACCGCCGCGAAACCGCTGGCCGGTCGGCCGAAAAATGCGCTGCCAGCAATTCGCGAACCGGTTTGCCAAGATCGCTCATCTCGTCAAAGCTGCTGAGGCCATGACGCCAAACCCAACGCCAAACCTGCCGCGCACGAAATTTCGGCAAACCAAGCGCCACCATCTCCGCCTCAAGATCGGCAAGCGCCAAACCAAGAAGATTGGTTTTTTGCAGCGGCGCATCCACGGCGATGGGCGCAGGCTGATCCGCCGCAGCTAGCTCGGGAGCAACGGTCATTTGCAGGTCTTGTCAATAACGGCTTTGGTCTTGGTAAAGCCTGCCAATGAATAGGTATCGGTGGTTTTTGTGCCACGGCTAGAGGTGCCGATGACGGTCATTTTGTTACCGCGTTTCATCTGCACGATAATTCGCCGGTCATCTTCTTCGCTTTCGGCATAGGCACGGTCTTCAAGGGTAAATAATTTAAAGCTTTTACCGTCAATCGACAGAGTTACATCCGACTGCGCCTTATAGCGATAGCCGGCAATCACCTGAACAACATCACGTTCAGCCTTGCCCGGGCCATGCGAAACAAAAACCCTGATATCGCC
>DFSK01000130.1:1350-2140 GCA_002378605.1 Alphaproteobacteria bacterium UBA3439 | reverse complement strand
CGGCTGCCATCATTATCATAGCGATAGGCACCCCAGTCCTTTTCGATGAGCATCTGTACCGGTTCGGCAAAGGCAGGCGCTGCTGCAAAACTGGTCGCGATCACCAATGTGAAAACACCCATCATTCTGCTGAGTCTGAACATTTATTCACTCTTCCTTTATTCGCTTATCTGGTCTCACTGACACAATAATGGCCCCATTGGGGCGTGTCTTTAGCAATGTGTCATCGGTTTATGGCATCAATATGAAACCGACACCAAACCCGCATGCGGCGACACAGATTGTTTTAGGATACCTCGCGCCGTGATGCAAAGACTTTCCAAAATGCGCCAATCGAAAACGCAACGGCCGGAAATGTAACGGCGCGGACGCTATAACCGCACCATAACTATGGTTTACCGGTTTTCGATAGCAAGGTTTTCACCAGCGGCAAAATCTTTGTCGCAATATGCGCCACCCCTTGCTCGTTTGGATGCATTCCATCAGGCTGGTTCATCGCTGGCTGCAAAGCCACACCATCCAGAAAAAAGGGATAGAACAAAATCTTGTGACGCTTTGCCAGCCGGTCGTAGATCGCATCAAATTCATTTGCATAATCGGCACCCAGATTGCGCGGCGCCTGCATGCCAGCAAGAAGCACCTCAACATCATTTGCCGCAAGCTGGTCGATGATGCCTTCAAGATTGCGATAGCTTGCCGCTGGCTCAAGGCCGCGAAGCAGATCATTCCCCCCAAGGACGATGATCGCGGCATCAGGTTTGGCAGCAAGCGACCACTCAAGACGCGCCAA
>DFSK01000130.1:0-990 GCA_002378605.1 Alphaproteobacteria bacterium UBA3439 | reverse complement strand
AACCGGCCAAGAACATCGGGAAAGGCCTCGCCCTGCGGCAAACCGTGACCGGCGACAAGCGAGTCACCAAGAACCATCAAAACTGGCTGATCCGAGGCCATGGCTGACGATACCGGCATCAGTGCCATCATGCTGGCCAATGCCAACGGTTTAACAAAATGGCGACAGCGGCCAAATAGCCCCAAAAGGCGGCAGAAAAATTCAGCTATCATCATCGTATTTCCCTTGATCTCGGCATCATGCCAACCCATATGTTTTCCCAAGGATAGTAACCGCCTACGGCACGGTCGCGCCGCGATTTGGTAACAAGCCTTATCTGCATGTAGGAGATACAAGCCGGTTTTTCCAGAGCGGGCAGATTATCAATGACCCACCAGCCCATATTGCGGGCACCACGATCAGGGATTGGACTAGTTTCATGGCATCATCATCCAAAGCGGCAAATGAGCCAGCCACAATTGACCCAGCCGTTATTGATCTTAACGCTGCGCATCTGACCCTTGGCACGGCGGCGGCAAAAGTCAAAATTCTAAAAGGCATCAATTTGCAAATTGGCGCTGGTGAAACCGTTGGCGTTTTGGGGCCTAGCGGTGCTGGCAAAACCAGCCTGTTGATGGTGATGGCCGGTCTTGAAAGCCTGACCAAGGGGTGCATTGCATTGGCCGGAACCGATATCACCAATATGCAAGAAGACCCGCTTGCCGCTTTGCGCCGCGACATGGTTGGCATTGTATTTCAGGCGTTTCGCCTGATCCCGTCACTCACCGCCTTGCAAAATGTGTCAATCCCGCTTGAGCTGGCTGGCCGTGCCGATGCTGAAACAAGTGCAGCGGCGGCGCTTCGGTCGGTTGGATTGGGGCACCGCTTGACGCATCTTCCCGATCAAATGTCGGGCGGCGAACAACAGCGCGTTGCGATTGCCCGCGCCATTGCCCCCAAACCCCGCATTCTTTTGGCCGATGAGCCAACCGGAAATCTTGACAGTGCCAC
>DFSK01000003.1 GCA_002378605.1 Alphaproteobacteria bacterium UBA3439 | reverse complement strand
GGCCTTACCGCGCAAGATGCCGATCCGGTCATTCTGGCCAAACGCATGGCCGAAATCGTGGATACAGCCGGATATGAAAAACAGATGGCCCTGTTATGCGCCCATCCAGAACTTGCCGGAAAATTGGCCATTGCCGGATCATTGACGGCTGACTCAACCGCCGAACAAGCCAGCGCCAAACTTGATCAATGCAACGCCGAAGAATTTGCCGCCTTTCAAGATTTGAATGCGCGTTATGGCAAAAAATTCGGTCATCCTTTTATCATTGCTGTTCGTGGTCTTGATCGCGCCACCATTTTGTCGGCCTTTGGCAAGCGCGTCGCGCAGTCTGCCGAAAAAGAATTTGCCACCGCGCTTGGCGAAGTGCATAAAATTGCGCGGCTTCGGCTAGAGCAATTATCGACAAATTAACCAAATCATTGCCAGCAGATATGATCTTTGCTGCAAAAAACCCCACCATAAAGGCAGGGTTTTTTCTTTATTTCGTTTCACTGCCTGAGTGAAAGTTAAAGACGGCGCCGTCTTTAATGCCGCTTGGCCAGCGTGCTGTCACCGTTTTCAGCTTGGTGTAGAAACGCACGCCTTCCATGCCATGAATCGAATGGTCGCCAAACATCGAAGCTTTCCATCCACCAAAACTATGATAGGCAACCGGCACCGGAATCGGCACATTCACGCCAACCATGCCAACATTCACATTGCTGGCAAATTCACGCGCCGCATCACCATCACGGGTGAAAATCGCAGTGCCATTTCCATATTCATGCGTCATCACCAGATTGACCGCTTCTTCATAGGTCTTTGGCCGCAGAACCGACAGAACCGGCCCGAAAATTTCATCACGATAAACCGACATATCCGCTGTTACATGGTCAAGTAGCGTGCCACCGACGAAAAAGCCGTCTTCATAACCTTGCAGTGATAGGCCACGACCATCAACGACCACTTTGGCACCATCAGCCTCGCCCTGATTAATATAATCGGTCACGCGCTCTTTTGATTCGCGTGTGATCACTGGCCCCATTTCAACACCGGGTTCGTCATATTGGCCGATTTTCAAAGCGCGCACCTTTGGCGCCAGGGCCGAAACGAAGCGGTCAGCCGTATCATCACCAACCGCAAGCACAGCCGATATCGCCATGCAGCGTTCGCCTGCTGACCCATAGGCCGCACCCATTGCCGCATCAACCGCCTGATTCATATCGGCATCAGGCATGATGATCATATGGTTTTTGGCACCACAAAGCGCCTGAACGCGTTTTCCATTCGTGCATCCGCGGCTGTAGATATATTTGCCAATCGCCGTTGAACCAACAAAGCTGATCGCCGCCACATCAGGATTATCAAGAAGCGCATCGACCGCTTCTTTATCCCCATTGACCACATTCATACAGCCATCAGGCAATCCAGCCTCGCTTAGCAATTGCGCCAGATAAAGCGGTGCGGCTGGGTCACGTTCGGATGGCTTTAAAATAAATGTATTGCCGCAGGCAAGCGCCATTGGAAACATCCACATTGGCACCATCGCCGGAAAATTAAATGGTGTGATTCCAGCCACAACACCAACGGGCTGGCGAAGCGAATAGCTGTCAACGGCACCAGCGACCTGAGCTGAATATTCGCCTTTCAGCAAATGCGGGATGCCGCAGGCAAATTCGACCACTTCAAGACCGCGCGACACCTCACCTTTGGCATCGTCTAATGTCTTGCCATGCTGGGTTGAGATCATCTCGGCGATTCGATCAAGATTTTTGATGATCAATTCGCGGAATTTGAACATGACTTGGGCACGTTTTGCAGGCGGCGTATTGGCCCAACCCGGCAAGGCCGCCTTGGCAACTGCAACCGCCGCGTCAATTTCGGCAGCGCTGGCCAATGGCACTGATGACGTAACCGCGCCCGTTGCTGGGTTATAAACATTTTGCGACCGGCCACTCGTGCCTGCAGATGTTGCGCCTTTGATAAAATGCATATCCGTCATTGCTGCCTCATTTGGCCGCCGCTTGCGCAGCCGGCTCTTTATTGATGTTTGTTTGAAAATACAGGCCTTAGACTACGCTTTTTTTTCACAAAGGCAAGACAGGCCAATGCCGGTCTAGGTCGAATATCAGCATCGATTGGGATTGAAGGGTTTTTCGATATTTTAAAAACAACGCTTGGCGTTGGCCAGATTGATTGTATAAGAAACTATGGAGATTTGGGTATTATTTGCCGTCGCCGCCGCCGCAACACAGGCGCTTCGCACGGCGGTACAACGGCGCATGGTTGCGCCGCTTGGCAGCTATGGCGCGGCCTATATCCGGTTTTCCTATGCCTGTCCGATTGCATGGCTTTGTGTCTTTTTCTATATCAGCATGACTGGCGCAACGCTTGCCGGACTGCCCATTACTTTTTGGGCCTGGATCAATATCGCCGCGCTGACACAGGTCATTTTCACCATTCTTCTGGTTCAGCTTTTCAGCCACCGGTCTTTTGCCGCCGCCGTTGCCTTTTCAAAAACCGAAGTTTTGCAAACAGCGATCTTTGAGGCGCTGATTTTGGGCGTTGTGGTGACCGTGCAAACCGGCTTTGCCATTGCGCTTGGCGTGTTTGCAACGGTGATGCTGGCGCTTGTCAAAACCAATCTATCCTTTGGCAATATCCGCCAAAGCATTATGAGCCGCCAAATGGCAATTGGCCTTGCGGCTGGTGCCTTTCTCGGATTTTGTACCGTGTCCTATGGCGCCGCGATGAAAGCAATGATTGGCGGCAGCCTGCTTAGCAATGCCATCTATGCCGCCGCGATTGGGGTAACAATTCAAGCAGTATGTTTTGGCGCCTATCTTTATGTCGCCAAACGCCGCGAATTTATCGCCAGCTTTGTCGAATGGCGCGGTGGGGCTATGGCTGGGGTTTGGGCGGCCATTTGCAGCATTTGCTGGTTTGCCGCTTTTTTGAATCATGAAGTTGCGCCGGTGCGCGCCGTCGGGCAGGTCGAGCTGCTATTCAGCATCGGTTTTTCTATTCTTTATTTCAAAGAACGTGTCAGCCGTCTTGAACTGGCGGCAATGGGGCTTTTGGCCCTGTCGATTGTCATGGTGTTACTGGATTAATGCAATATTGCCATCGGCATGAACTGCGCCAATCTGTCCCGCCTTCCTGATTGACAACCCTTTCACACAACCTTAATAATATCACTCGTTTTTGCCCGCCCTGACGGGCTTAACCCCGCACGGCCAACATTGCCACACCCCCATTCAACAACTTTGAGAGTGCTGTTCTCGTGGAAAATTTCCTGTCATCTATCGGTATTTCTGACGTTCAAACAATTGTTCACAACCCGTCATATGATCAGCTTTATGAAGATGAGCTTCAGCCCGGACTTGAAGGCTTTGCCCGCGGCTAT
>DFSK01000042.1 GCA_002378605.1 Alphaproteobacteria bacterium UBA3439 | reverse complement strand
CAAAGATTGATGCAATTCCGCCTGACCGACCCTGATCCGCTGCTTTATCACAATGAAGCTATTTACCGCGATGGCGCGGTGATCGGCTATCTGACAAGCGGCAATTATGGTCATTATCTTGGCGGTGCAATCGGGCTTGGCTATGTCAAATGCAACAGCATTGGCGAAACTGCCGAGTCACAATTAAATGCCCATTATCAGATCGATGTTGCCGGTAAATTGGTCGATGCCGAAGTGAGTTTGCGTCCCCTGTATGACCCAAAGGCCCTGCAGGTAAAATTATAAGTCAGGTAAAATTATAAGTCAGATAAAACTATAAATAGGGCCCCTTTTAAGGAGATCATGCTGATGATCCAGAATAGATTGATCCCATATTCGACGCGGCGCAGCGGCGGCCGTGAAGCAAGACGTAACCTTCGGGCAGCACCATTAGCCGAAGATTTGCGGCCAATACGCGCTGGGCTTGAAGGGGGGAATTTCAAACCTCTGGATGCGGCTGCTGTTCAGGCGGTTGATGCAACTGTTTATCAGATTTTGGAAGAAATCGGCCTTAGCCAAGCGCCAGATTCGGGCGTGAAATATATGACTGATGCTGGCGCCATTCTTGGCGAAGATGGCCGTCTTCGGTTCCCGCGGGGGTTGGTCGAAGATACGCTTGCTAAATGCGCCCGCCATATCACGCTTCATGGTCAAAACCCGAAACATGATTTGCTGTTATCAGGATCGCGTGTTCATTATGGCACAGCGGGTGCAGCGGTTCATGTTGTTGATGTGGCCAAGAATGAATATCGTGAATCCTATCTTGCCGATATTTATGATGCGGCGCGGATTGTCGAACAGATGGATAATATTCATTTCTTTCAGCGTCCGATGGTAGCACGCGATATCCCAGATCCGGCCGATCTGGATTTCAATACGGTCTATGCGGCGATCAAGGGAACAACAAAACATGTTGGCGTCAGCTTTACCGAAGCTGAATTTATGAAGCCGGTTTTTGAAATGCTGCACAGCGTTGCTGGCGGCGAAGATAAATGGCGGGCGCGTCCATTTGTATCGAACAGCAATTGTTTTGTCGTGCCACCACTTCGGTTTGCTACTGAATCCTGTCTGGTGATGGAAGAAGCGGTGCATAACGGCATGCCGGTTTTATTGCTTTCCGCAGGGCAAGCAGGGGCAACAGCACCAGCCAGCATTGCCGGTGCGGTGGCGCAGGCATTGTCTGAGGTGATTGCCGGATTAATCTATGTCAATGCGATGAAACCGGGCCATCCCTGTATTTGCGGAACATGGCCATTTGTTTCAGATTTGCGAACTGGCGCAATGTCGGGCGGATCGGGTGAGCAAGGGTTATTGACCGCTGCCTGTGCGCAAATGCTGCAATATTATGATTTGCCTGGAGGTGCCGCCGCCGGTATGGCCGATGCCAAAATGCCGGATGCGCAATCAGGCTATGAAAAAGGTAGTACACTTGTCATGGCAGGTCTGTCAGGGCTGAACATGGTCTATGAGGCCGCTGGGATGCATGCGTCATTGCTTGGCTTCTGTCTTGATAGTCTGATTATCGATAATGACATGTTGGGGCAATGTTTACGCTGTGTTCGCGGAATTGAGGTAAATGAAGAAACCTTGGCCGTTCAGGTGATGAAGGATATTTGCATGGGTGGGCCTGGCCATTATCTTGGCCATGACCAGACCATCAACCTGATGCAAACCGAATATGTCTATCCGGCGATTGCTGACCGCTCTAGCCCAAAGGAATGGGAAGAGCTTGGCAAACCAAACCTGCTAGAGGTGGCGCGTCAACGCAAAGAAGATATTCTGGAAAATTCACATCCAAGCCATATTTCCGACGCGCTTGATGCCGAATTGCGGGCACGTTTTAGAATCCTGCTCTAGCCAGTTTTGGCATGACAGGTCTAGTTGCGAACCGGTGCGCCATCATCCAGCATGGCATTGATGCGGGCGTGGGTTTCTGGCGTTTTTGCCAGCCTGATAAAGGCGGCTCTTTCGCGGGCGAATAACCCATCTTCATCAATGTGGCTGTCTTCATCAGGGCTTTGAACCATGATTGTGGCAATCTGCATTGCAACCGTTTTGTCATGGGGCATGAAATCGCCGCAATCAACGCCATCTTGCATAAAGCCTGCCATTTTTTCTGCGAGTTCTACGGGTGCCAATTCGGACTTTGGCGGTTTTGGTGGCGCATAAGAGATGGCCATTTCGGTAACAAGCTGGATTGCCCGTGGTAATAGCCGGTCACGGTTCATCACGGTTTCATCATGGTTTTGCCGGAAATATTGCATGCGTGATGCAAGCTCAGGCGATGATCCGGTGGCGGCATATCCTAGATTCATCCATGCTTTCCACGCCGCCTGTTCCCAATCGCCAAGATGGGCATGCCAGCGTAAATAGCTTTCCTTTACCCCGCCGCCACTTGGCACAACACCAACCGCTGCTTCGACAAGACCAAGAACCGAATTGGTATGAACGACAAGCTTGTCACAATGCGCCAGCACCTCAAATCCGCCACCAGCCGCCAAACCAGACGGGGCGCCAACAACCGGAACAGGCGTATATTTCAAAGCGGCAACAGCTGTCTGGAACCGCAAAAGAAAGCTGTCAATTTCATTCCATTGACCAGCTTCGATCATGCGGCGAAACGCATTCAGATCAACGCCAGCCGAAAAATGCTGAGCGTCATTATGAATGATGATTCCCGCCCCATGATCTTTGGCAGCGGCGGCAACAATTTCCATTGAGGCATCGGTTAGCGCATTGGCTTTAGAATGAAATTCGACAAGCCGTAAATTGCCATCAAGGGCAAAAAGGCTGGCGGCGTCATTTGTCAAAATCGGATGAAGCGTGCGCCGTGTCATATGAAAGCGCATCACCCCTGCGGGTAAATTGACCGGTTGGCGGGCACCATCGGCATGGCGAACCATCAAGGTGCCAGCCTGAACGCTGTAATTTGGCGCGCCATCTTCCAGAAATGCCGGGATCGTCAGATCACATTCATCAAGAAGCGCGGCAAAACGCTGGGGACCAATGGCATCAATCATTTCAAACGGGCCGCGTTGCCAGTTAAAGCCAAGCTTCATCGCGTCGTCTATATCCTGCGGTGTCGTTGTCACTGATGGCACAAGGCTTGCCGCATAATGCAAAATCCGGCCAAGGACACGGCGGCAGAATTTAGCCTGATCATCATGCCCATCAAGCAGTAGGAATAAAGGTTCATCCTGACGGGCAGCGGCTTCGGCGGCGGCAATCGCCGCGGCGGGAAGTTTGGTTTTGGCAGGTTTTAATGGCGGCATATCATTACCGTCAAAACCGGCAAATTGCCGCGCCATGCGCCTGGTGCCTTCCAAACAGTAAAAGCCGCCTTTGCCCTTATCACCGGTAAAGCCAGCCTCGATCATCGCTGCAATGGCCGGATTGGCAGCGCCAACCGCATGAAAGGCATCATCGGCAGGCAGAATATTGCCAAGCGAGACAACAACATCGGCCATAAGGTCAATGCCGATCAGATCGTAAAGACCAAAGACGCCTGTTTTTGGAATGCCCATTGGCCGCCCGAATAACGCATCAGCATCTTCGATCGCAAGATTGCATTTCAGGGTTTCGTCAATGCCAACCTGAAGCGCAAACACCCCAACACGGTTGCCAAGAAAACCCGGTGTATCGCCGCAACGAACAACGCCCTTGCCAAGAACACGGTCATTGAAATCGGCAAGGCGATCGATAACATCATGATTGGTTTCACTGCCGCGTACAAGTTCGAGAAGCCGCATATAGCGAACCGGATTGAAATAATGGGTGATGGCAAAACGCTGACGAAACGCGGTTGGCATATCCTCGACAAGAAGCTTGATCGGAATGGTTGACGTGTTCGAGCTGACGATGCAGTTAGCGCCAATTACCGCATCAAGGCGGCGGTAGAGCGCTTTTTTGATATCCAGCCGTTCAACAACGGCCTCGATGATCCAGTCACAATCGGCCAGCTTTTCGAAATCATCATCAATGACGCCAGT
>DFSK01000164.1:12773-27286 GCA_002378605.1 Alphaproteobacteria bacterium UBA3439 | reverse complement strand
ATATTATGGTTAAACACATCAGGCCGCGCCGCGACAACAATTTCAACAGCGCCATCTTTGCGCAGGAAATCTGGCGTCAAAACCTCAATCGTCGTACCGGGTGACAAATGGCGAATGGCCAGAATCGTATCGGCAAAATGCTGCGCGCCACCATCATCCAGATCATCACGGTCAACCGAGGTAATCACCACATGACGAAGGCCAAGCTTTGCCACAGCTTTGCCAACATTTTCCGGCTCATGCGGATCCAAAAGATCAGGTCGCCCCGTTGCAACATTGCAAAAGGCGCAAGCGCGCGTGCAAACCGATCCTAAAATCATCATGGTGGCGTGTTTTTGCGCCCAGCATTCCCCGATATTCGGGCAAGCCGCTTCTTCACAAACGGTCACAAGATTGAGATCACGCATCAAGGATCTTGTTTCGGCATAGGCAGCGGAAACGGGAGCTTTTACGCGCAACCATTCAGGACGGCGCGGCTGTGGCCGATCCGGGTTTTTGCGTTTTTCGGGGTGACGTGCCGCCCCTTTGCTTGTGTTCATCTGTGGCATGGTTTTTCTTAGCAGACTAACCAGATAAAGAACAACCGATTAACGGCTGGCAAAAAGGCTTTTGCCAAAAGGCAAAAAATACAAACGCATGAAAGCGAACGCAAACAGCGTTGTTATCTTAGAAATGAATGGCGCGATCATAAGCATCAAGAACCGATTCATGCATCGCCTCAGACAGGGTTGGGTGCGGGAAAATCGTTGCCATTAATTCAGCTTCGGTTGCTTCTAAAGTCCGCGCAATGGCATAGCCTTGAATTAATTCGGTGACTTCAGGCCCAACCATATGCGCGCCCAGCAATTCGCCAGTTTTGGCATCGAAAATCGTTTTTACAAAGCCGCCATCATCGCCAAGGGCAATCGCCTTGCCATTGCCTGCAAATGGAAATTGGCCAATTTTCAGATCATAACCAGCCTGTTTTGCTGCCGCTTCGGTCATGCCAATAGATGCGACTTGTGGGCGGCAATATGTACAGCCCGGCACAGCACCGTCGCCAATGGCATGAACATCTTTTTGACCCATGATTTTTTCGACACAGATGATGCCTTCATGGCTGGCTTTATGCGCCAACCAAGGTGGGCCGGTTACGTCGCCAATGGCATAGATACCAGCTTCGCCAGTTGCCCCCCATTGATCGGTCACTATATGACCGCGATCAACTTTGATTTTGGTCGCTTCAAGGCCAAGATTTTCAGTATTGCCGGTGATGCCAACGGCAAGAATCATCCGACTTGCCTGCAATGGTTTGTCATGGCCTTCGATGCTGGCCTGAACGCCGTTGCCATCGCTTGTCACAGCTTGCAATTTGACCCCGGTCATAATTGTGATACCGCGCTTTTCGAATGCTTTTTGAACGAAAGCAGACACGTCTTCATCTTCAACTGGCAAGATGCGGTCAAGCGCCTCGATCAGTGTCACCTTTACCCCCATATCATGATAAAATGAGGCAAATTCGCTTCCAATCGCGCCTGAACCAACAATGATAAGCGATTCGGGCATGGTTTCGGGAACCATTGCTTCACGGTAGGTCAAGATGGTTTTGCCGTCAGCCTCGATATTGGGCAACGCCCTCGCGCGGGCGCCGGTGGCGATGATCACATGTTTGGCTGATACCATATCTCCATTTGACAGGCTGATCTGGCGCAAACCGCCCTTTGTCGCGCCAAGCTTGGCTTCGGCCGCAATCACGGTAACCTTGTTCTTTTTTAACAGATGCTTGACACCCGTCGACAGACGAGCTGCAACTTTGCGTGACCGTTTCACGACAGCCGTAAGATCAATTTTAACCTCACCAACCGTGATGCCGAAATCGGCCATTTCGTCAATTGAATGACGCAATTCAGCCGCGCGCAACAACGCTTTGGTTGGAATACAGCCCCAATTCAGGCAAATACCGCCAAGATTCTCACGCTCGATAACCACCGGCTTTAGCCCAAGCTGGGCCGCCCGAATGGCCGCAACATAGCCGCCAGGCCCGCCACCAATTACGGCAATGTCAAATTGGGTATCGGTCATTATTGTCTCCTAATCGGCGAACCGGTCGGCTTGTAATCGGGGCTATTGCAGGATGAATTACAAAAGCATGGTGACTGGGCTTTCAACAAACCCCTTGAAAGCCTGCAGCCATTTGGCCCCAACCGCGCCGTCAACAGCGCGATGATCGGCTGACAGGGTAACGCTCATCACCGTTGCCACGGCCAGATTGCCATCAATGACAACGGGCCGTTGCTCACCTGCACCAACCGCAAGAATGCCGCCATGGGGCGGATTAATGACCGCGGCAAATTCGCGAATACCAAACATGCCAAGATTGGAAATTGTAAAACTGCCACCGGTATATTCGCCGGCGGTTAATTTACCGTCACGCGCGCGGGCGGCCAGATCAGCGGTAACCTGTGATAGGGCGGCAAGCCCCTTTTGTTCGGCGGCCCACACTATTGGCGTGATTAATCCACCATCAATTGCCACTGCCATGGCAATATCGGCATGGCGGAATATACGGGTATTGTCGCCTTCCCATGAGGCGTTGGCTTCAGGAACGGCGATCAAAGCCATTGCTGCCGCGCGGATGATCATGTCATTGACTGAAATTTTGATACCTTCACCTGCCCTTGCATTCAGCGCTTCACGCGCCTCAAGCAATCTGTCGATCATACAATCAACGGTCAGATAGAAATGTGGTGCTTGCTGTTTTGACTCTTGAAGCCGGTTAGCGATGACTTTGCGCATCTGGCTATTGGCAACAAGATAGCTGTCGCCGCGCTGGACCGCGTCTGCCTGTATCGCTGTTGTTTGCGCGATTGGCGAGACATCCGCCGATTCAACATCACGGCGCAAAATCCGGCCATAGGGGCCACTTCCCACAATCCCGTCAAGTGCAATGCCCCGATCAGCCGCAATTCGGCGCGCCAACGGGCTGGCAAAGATTCGCGGCTTGTCGGTATTGGCGGTTTGGGTTGCTGGTGCTGCGACGGCTGGCGCTGTTACTTGTGCTGGCACTGGCCGGGCATCACGAATCGGCACTGGTTCGGCGGGTGCTTTTGCTTCGGTCACGGCTGATGAAGCCGACGGTGCAACCGAGGAGTCTTGAACGCTGTTTTTGGCAACATCACTTGCGGTTTCACCATCTTCTGCCAGAACAGCAATCACCGCCCCAACAGCAACATTCTCAGCGCCAGCATCAACGAAAATTTTTGCCATAATTCCATCATCAACCGATTCAACTTCCATTGTTGCCTTGTCGGTTTCGATTTCGGCAATCACATCGCCGGAATTGACGCGATCGCCTTCGCTAACAAGCCATTTTGCCAAAGTTCCGGTTGTCATGGTTGGTGACAAGGCCGGCATTTTAATTTCAATTGCCATCAGCCCTACCCCTTAAAGCCATCACAAGTGGTGCGCGCGGCGGCAACAATGTCGTCAATTTGCGGTAATGCCAACGCTTCGAGATTTGCCGCATAAGGCATTGGAACATCCTTGCCCGTCACACGCGCAATCGGCGCATCAAGCCAGTCAAAAGCCTGCTCCATAACCTGCATGGCAATTTCAGCGCCAATGCCCGCAAACGGAAAGCCTTCTTCACAAGTAACGAGACGCGAGGTCTTTTTCACCGATTCAACGATGGTCGCGCTATCAAGTGGGCGAATTGATCTCAGATCAATCACTTCGGCGCTGATGCCCTGTTCGGCAAGCCGATCAGCCGCCTCAAGAGCGCGGCCAACCATGATGGAAAAGGCAACGATTGTGACATCGCTTCCGCGTCGCAGAATATTCGCCTTGCCGATTGGCACGATCCAATCATCATCATCCGGCACGTCAAAGCTTTGGCCATACAAGACTTCATGCTCGAGGAAAATAACCGGATTTGGATCACGAATAGCGGCTTTTAACAGGCCTTTGGCATCAGCTGCCGAATAAGGGGCAACAACCTTTAGGCCTGGGCAATGCGCATACCAGCTGGCAAAACATTGCGAATGTTGCGCCGCAACACGGCTTGCCGCACCATTTGGCCCGCGAAACACAATCGGACAGCCCATTTGACCACCAGACATGTAAAGGGTTTTGGCTGCCGAATTGATGATTTGATCAATCGCCTGCATGGCGAAATTGAACGTCATAAACTCGACAATCGGCCGCAATTCGCCAAAGGCCGCGCCAACACCAAGACCGGCAAAACCCTGTTCGGTAATCGGCGTGTCAATCACCCGTTTCGAGCCAAATTCGTCAAGAAGCCCTTGTGTTACCTTATAGGCTCCCTGATATTCAGCAACTTCTTCGCCCATGATGAACACATTTTCATCTCGGCGCATTTCTTCGGCCATCGCGTCACGAAGTGACTCGCGAACGGTTAGGGACGTTGAACTACCTGACCAATCTGGTTCTGCCAATGCTTGCGCCACTGGTTCTGCCACTGATTCTGAAGCTGGCGCAATCTGCGGCGCCTTGGCCGATGGGGCTGTTTCAGCGGATGCTGCACCATTATCGGCAGCAGGCGGGGCAGCAGGCGCGGTAGCCGTTGGTAATTGCATGGCACTGGCGCTTTCGCCATCTTCCAGCAACATTGCAATGACTGCATTCACCTTTACATGCTGGGTTCCAGCAGGCACCAAAATCTGGCCGATTTTGCCATCTTCGATGGCTTCGACTTCCATCGTTGCCTTATCGGTTTCAATTTCGGCAATCACATCGCCCGAACGCACATCATCGCCATCGGCAACAAGCCATTTTGCAAGTGTGCCTTCTTCCATCGTTGGCGACAAAGCTGGCATTTTGATTTCAATGGCCATGATTACACCTTTGCAACAAGTTTGTTGTCGGTCAGCGGCAACAGAATATCGGTAAAAAGCTCAGATGGATCTGGCTCAGGGCTGGTTTGGGCAAATTCAGTGGCTTTGGTTACGGTTGCCTTAACGTCGGAGTCAATTTCCTTCAGCCGTGCATCGTCAACATGCTGGTTTTTCAAAAGATCACGTATCTGGTCAATCGGATCATGCTGCTTGCGCATTGCATCGACCTCTTCGCGGGTACGGTATTTTGCCGGGTCAGACATTGAATGACCGCGATAGCGATAGGTTTTCATTTCAAGGATATAAGGCCCATTCCCGTCACGGCAATGCGCCAACGCCTCAAGCGCGGCAGTGCGAACCGCCAGCACATCCATACCATCGACCTGTTTGCCAGGGATCCCATAGGCCATGCCACGATCGGCAAGCGCCCGACCAGCGGCGGCACGCGTGACTTTGGTTCCCATACCATATTGGTTATTTTCAATAACAAACACGACAGGAAGGCTCCAAAGTGCCGCCATATTAAAGCTTTCATAAACCTGGCCCTGATTGACCGCGCCATCGCCAAGATAGGTCATACAGACATTCGGTTCGTTTTTATATTTATGGGAAAAAGCAAGCCCAACACCGATTGGCACCTGCGCTCCAACAATACCGTGACCGCCAAAGAAATTCTTTTCGCGGCTAAACATATGCATCGAACCGCCCTTGCCGCGCGAATAACCGCCTTCACGGCCGGTCAATTCGGCCATCACACCATCAGCATCCATCCCGCAAGCCAGCATATGACCATGGTCGCGATATGATGTAACAACAGTGTCACCCGGCTTTGAGGCTGACTGCAGCCCAACAACAACGGCTTCTTGGCCGATATAGAGATGACAAAACCCACCAATTTGACCCATGCCATAAAGCTGGCCGGCCTTTTCTTCAAACCGGCGGATCAGCAGCATGTCTTTATACATGGCAACCAGATCTTCGGTTGGCGGCATGTCATTCACGCCTGATACGACTGTTTTTGGCGGCCGCCCCGGGCCACGTTTGCGCTTGGTTTCTGCTTTCGCGGTCATTTGTTCCACCTTATTTGACCGCGGCAGACAGCTTTTTATCGCCAGCCCGTCCGTGGCCTGTTTGAACCGGAAATTTTTTGGGAAACACAGACGATGCTGCCATATTCACCAAAATCCCCGACTGATGCGCCAGCTACGCAAGGCAGACAGCCCGCGTGACATGATCACAGAACGAGAATTCAGCGAATTTTGTATTTATGCAACAATTTTATTATTCTGTTTTTATTGAATTTTTTAAGTATAAACTGAAATTGAGTTAACTTGCCATGTGTCACTTGTGATATTAAAATTTCAAATCTGACAGATCAATTGAAACAATCACATCATTTGGCGCATAAAGCCCCAGCTCGGCACGCGCCGTCTCAGCAAGGATATCGGCGTCAATACTGCCTTTATGCATCAAGCCGATGCGGTGATCTAAAAATTTCTGATGTTTTTCAAGCAAGGCAAGCTGCTCTTCGGCAAGCATGATTTTGCGCTCTAGCTGCGGGCGAGCCAACATGCCGCGCTCACCAGCCACTGTATGAACCCCGAAAAAAACAATCATCGTCCCAAGCAGAAAGAAGCTACCCGCAAACGCCAATGTTTTTCGCATTACATACATGAACCCCGCCCCTTTAAATCAGCGTCTGTGGATGATCATCCTCATGGTTGATCACAAAACCAGTGAATCAGAGCTGATTCACCGCGTCAAGAAAAAAGCGAATCGCGGTGTTTCCTTGGTTTTTTAAGAATGGGCAGCCTAGCCGCGCAAAATTGAACGGCCCGCATAAAGACCGGTACGGTCCAATTCTTCTTCGATGCGAAGCAGCTGGTTATATTTCGACAAACGGTCAGATCTTGACAATGATCCGGTTTTAATCTGACCGGCATTGGTAGCGACAGCCAGATCAGCGATAAAGCTATCTTCGGTTTCACCAGAACGGTGTGAAATAATGACACCAAAGCCTGCTTTTTGTGCCATATCAATGGCTTGCATGGTTTCGGTTAACGTACCAATCTGGTTCACCTTGATCAAGATGGCATTGCCAGCAGCCTCGGTGATACCACGGCTAAGACGCTCAGGGTTGGTCACAAACAAATCATCGCCAACAATCTGCACATTGCCGCCAATGGCGCTGGTTAGATTTTGGAACCCGTTCCAATCATCTTCATGCAAGGGATCTTCAATTGAAACAATCGGATAGCGGCCAGTTAATTCTTGCCACATTGCATTCATTTCTTCACTGCCAAGAATCCGTCCCTCACCAGCCAAATTATATTTAAAATCAGTATAGAACTCGCTTGCCGCAGCATCCAACGCAATCATCACATCGTCACCAGGCTTGTAACCGGCAGCCTCAATCGCCTTGGCGATATAGCCAAGCGCCTCATCGGTTGAATTGATAGCCGGGGCAAAGCCACCTTCATCGCCAACCGCGGTTGATAGTGACGCATCCGACAACAGCTTTTTCAATGCGTGAAAAATTTCTGCGCCCATGCGTAACCCGTCGGCAAAATGGCTTGCACCTACAGGCATCACCATAAATTCCTGAACATCCAGCGCGTTGTCAGCATGCGCGCCGCCATTGATGATATTCATCATAGGTACGGGCAAAAGATGTGCATGAACCCCGCCAAGATAACGCCATAGCGGCATTTCAGCCGAATCCGCCGCCGCGCGCGCGACCGCCATCGACACACCCAAAATCGCATTGGCACCAAGCCGCGCCTTGTTTGGCGTGCCATCAAGCTCGATCAAATCCTGATCGAGGCCAGCCTGATCAAAGGCATCAGCGCCGGTCAAGGCATCAAAAATTTCGAAATTCACCGCATCAACGGCTTTCAACACACCTTTGCCGCCATAACGGTCGGCGTCGCCATCGCGCATTTCTACAGCCTCATATGCGCCTGTAGACGCGCCTGACGGCACCGCCGCACGGCCAACCGCGCCATCTTCAAGAATAACGTCAACTTCGACGGTCGGGTTTCCGCGGGAATCAAGAATTTCACGCGCCTGAATATCTACGATCGTTGACATGGGCTTGGCTCTTTTCGGTTTTCAGATGTTGAGATGACCATTGTGTAGCGAAAATAGCCTGTTAGCGCAACTGATCTTGCGGCGTCGATTTTGCCTTATTAGCTGCGGCGCGCCTGATCAATCTGCATCAATTTGGCAAGCACCGTTGGCATTTCGGATAACGGCACCATATTCGGCCCATCAGACGGCGCCTGCTCAGGGTTTTCATGTGACTCCATAAACAATCCCTGTACGCCAACGGCAACCGCTGCACGCGCCAAAACCGGCACAAATTCACGTTGGCCGCCAGAACTGCCACCAAGACCACCCGGTTGCTGCACCGAATGTGTTGCATCAAAAATCACCGGATGCCCAAAGGCCGCCATCGTTGGCAGCGACCGCATATCAGATACAAGCGTGTTATAGCCAAATGACGTGCCACGTTCGGTCAATAACAGGTTTTGATTGCCAGCATTGGTGACCTTTTCAGCAACATGTTTCATATCCCAAGGGGCCAGAAACTGGCCCTTTTTGACATTGATCACCCGACCGGTTTTTGCCGCCGCAACCAATAAATCGGTTTGGCGGCATAAAAAGGCAGGAATCTGAATGATATCAAGTACCTCGGCAGCCGCAGCACATTGATCGGGAAGATGCACATCGCTTAGCACCGGAACGCCAATCTGGGCTTTCACCTTGGCCAGAACATCCAGCCCTTCATCCATGCCAACGCCGCGTTCAGCGCCAGCCGATGTACGGTTTGCCTTGTCATAAGATGATTTATAAACAAAGCCCATACCGGCATCTGCGGCCATTTTGGCAAGGGATTCCGCGCAAGACAGCGCATGATCCAGCCCTTCAATCTGACAGGGACCAGCGATTAGCAGCAAAGGCGAATCACCGCCGCATTGCACATTTCCAATGGTTACAATCTGCATGACATCATCTCCCCAATCACGGCAAGGCGGTCAAAGCCAGCCTCGCATCATGTGTAAACGCAGGCCTAATTCAACTCAGCCCCATTCCGACACAGGCATAGTCACGCCGAGGCACGGGTTAAACAAGGCGCGATTTTTCCATTGATGCCGCGACAAATCCGGTAAAGAGCGGGTGCGGATCAAATGGCTTCGATTTCAATTCTGGGTGGAATTGAACCGCCACAAAAAATGGATGATCGGCCCGCTCGACAATTTCCGGCAAACTGCCATCGGGTGACAGGCCCGAAATGACCATGCCAGCCGCTTCAAGCTGGTCACGATAAGCAATATTCACCTCATAACGATGGCGGTGACGTTCAGAAATCACCTGCTCGCCATAAAGACGGCTTGCCATTGATCCCGGAGTCAGATGACATTCATAGGCGCCAAGACGCATGGTGCCGCCAAGATCATCACCGGCACTGCGCTGCAAGGTTTCATTCCCAACAGTCCATTCGGTCATCAGCCCGACAAGCGGCAATTTTGTATCGCCAAATTCGCTTGATCCGGCATCGGGCATAGCGGCCAGATTACGCGCCGTTTCCAAAACCGCCATTTGCATGCCAAAACAAATGCCGAAATAGGGAATATTTTGTTCGCGCGCAAACCTGACAGCGCGGATTTTGCCTTCTGATCCACGCTCACCAAAACCACCTGGAACCAGAATTCCGCCAACATGCTGCAAGCTTTGGATGGCAGCATCTTCTTGTTCAAACAATTCGGAATCAATCCAGTCAATATTGACCTTAACCCCATTGGCAATACCGCCATGAACAAGCGCTTCACCCAATGATTTATAGGAATCTTGTAAGCTGGTATATTTCCCGACAATGGCGATATTCACCTCGCCCTCGGGATTCGCAACAACATGGCAAATTCGTTTCCAGTGCGACAGATCAGGCGTCGTATCGGCAAGCCCAAAATGGCGAACAACTTCGCTATCCAGCCCTTCATCGTGATAGGCAAGCGGTACTTCATAGATATTGCTGACGTCACGCGCCAAAACCACGGCCGATTGCCGGATATTACAAAAAAGGCCGATTTTGGCACGCTGTTCGGCTGGCAATGGATGTTCGGTGCGGCATAAAAGGATATCGGGCTGGATGCCGACTGATTGTAGCTCTTTGACCGAATGCTGGGTTGGTTTGGTTTTTAATTCACCCGCAGCGGCGATATAGGGAATCAATGTGACATGCAGATAACAGGTTGATTCGCGGCCAAGCTCATTGCCAATTTGCCGGATGGCCTCAAGAAATGGCAATGATTCAATATCGCCAACCGTGCCGCCAATTTCACAAAGGATGAAATCTTCATCATCATGATTAGATAGAACAAACGCCTTGATCGCATCGGTGACATGCGGAATGACCTGAATGGTGGCGCCAAGATAGTCGCCGCGCCGTTCTTTGGCCAGAACATCTGAATAGATGCGTCCGGTCGTCACGTTATCGGTGCGTTTGGCATGAACGCCAGTGAACCGTTCATAATGGCCGAGATCAAGATCGGTTTCCGCGCCATCATCGGTGACGAACACCTCACCATGCTGCGTTGGTGACATGGTGCCGGGATCGACATTCAAATAGGGATCGAGTTTACGAAGGCGAACCGAGTATCCGCGCGCTTGCAATAGTGATGCGAGCGCTGCTGCACCAAGACCTTTACCAAGCGAGGAAACCACGCCACCAGTGATGAAAATATAACGAGGCATGGACAAATTAAATAGCCTATTGCCGCGAACTTGATAAGGCACAAAATGCATCGAAATGCAAAATAGTGAAAATTCTTAGGATTGACAAAAAGCCAAATTCCGGCCTTCGACTATTGTCCTGTTGGCACGATCGGCCCAGATGACTTGACAGGGGCTTCTTTGATCACATCTTCAACAATCGAAACCGGCGCCTTGCCAGCGCCAGCCATGATCGCAAGAGTGACCGTTGTGGTGAAAAAGCCAACCGCCAGAATCGTTGTCATACGGGTTAACAGATTCGCTGTTCCGCGTGCTGTCATAAAGCCGCCGCCGCCACCGCCGCCGCCGCCGATACCAAGACCGCCGCCTTCACTACGTTGCAGCAAAACTGTAATGACCAGCCCAAGGGCGATCAGAATGTGAATGGTCAGAACCAGCGTTTCCATGATCTTTTATTTTCCTGCAAATAAGGTTGTTGCGCCGCTTATATGGTTTCTTGGACTGTTTTTCAACCAAAATGCCGCAAAAGGCAGCTTTGGCAGATGATCAGGCAATTTTTTTCGAAAACTTAGGATTTCGACATTTGTAAAACGGCCGAATCGCAAATCGAGTCAAACGCCGCTGCATCAAGGCTGGCACCGCCAACAAGCGCCCCGCCAACATGATCAACGGCAAAAATCGCGTCCGCATTATCGGCATTCACTGACCCACCATAAAGAATGGGTAGCGGCGCCATATGGCCGTTCTGGCTTTTCGGCAATTCACTGGCAATGGCCTGATGCATCGCCGCAATATCGTCAACAGATGCCACTTCGCCCGTGCCAATCGCCCAGACCGGCTCATAGGCAATCATCACCCTGCCATGAAGGCCATTTTCACCATGTGGCAGATTTGCTGGCAATGACGCATGCAATTGATCAATGACAATCTGTTCAGCCAGTCCGGCACGGCGTTCGGCCAAAGTTTCACCAAGACAGATCATCACATCAAGATCATGCGCCAATGCCTGTGCCGCCTTTGCCGCGACTAAAGCGCTTGTCTCACCATGAGTAGCGCGGCGTTCCGAATGGCCCAAAAGCACCACAGACGCGCCACAATCGCGGAGCATCGCCGCCGATACATCCCCCGTATGCGCCCCCGACAGATTTTGATGGCAATCTTGACCGCCAAGCCGGACATCGCTTCCCCCAAGCCGAACCGACATTGGCACCAAATAAGGATGCGGCGCAAACAGGATGCGCGCAACAGGCTCAAAGCTGCGCGCGCTCAATGCATTGGCAAGCTGGCCAGCCACATCTAACGGTGGGTTCATTTTCCAATTTCCAGCAATAATCATTGGTTAAATCCCGCTATCATTGGCAGATGTAATGCTAAAGAGAACCTCAAGACGCTCTTTAATCGATTTCAGATGGCGCAACATTACCCGCAAGAACGTCATCATGCCAGCCTTCTGATCACCGCCTTTTGGCAATTTAGGCAAAAAACCCTGCTTTTTCGCCCAGAAACTCATTATTTTCCGATATTGAAGTTGCCCCCCTTGTCGGCAATCTTTATTACCAATATGACAGATTTTGATCTTCGGGCGAAACCGCCTGACCAACAAAGAAATGGACGACGGAAAAATGCTACAGGCGATGCGCAGCGGTGCCAAATCTCCAATCATGAAGTTTTTTCTCCTGTTTTTGGCAGGTGGCTTTGCATTATGGGGTATTGGTGATGGCACAACCGGCCTTATTGGGGGTAGCGATAAAGCCGTTTCGGCTGGTGAGGAATCGGTATCACCGCGTGAAGTTGCAATGGAATTTGAGCGCACGCGCCGCAACTATCTGCCAAACAGCAGTGTTGGCGAAGCGCTTCAAGGTGGCTTGCTAAACGACATCATGGGCGCCATGTCGCGTGATGTTTTGTTCCGTTCGGAAAACCGTTCGCTTGGCCTGACCGTTACCCGCGACATGCAACGCGACGCCATCGTCAATGAAGGTTCGTTCAAGGATGAGCTTGGTAATTTTTCTGAAGGCCGGTTCATGCAGACTCTTGCCAATGCTGGCATGTCTGAAGGTGATTATTTGCGGCGTGTTGATGGCGTTTTGATGCGTGAACAGCTGGTTGGCGCTTTGGCAGCCGGATCACGCTTTGATGAAGCCAGCGCCCGCATCGTGGCAGCTTATGACCTAGAGCGTCGCCGTGTGCGTTTGACCAGCTTTCCGGTTATGCCCGAAACAATCAAAGCACCGACCGAAGGCGCGCTTGCAGCCTATTTTGCCGAAAACAAATCTGCCTATGACGCACCCGAGCTGCGCAGTGCAACGATCGCCAGCATTTCCGCTGATTTAATTGCCAGCAGCATCGAAATCACTGACACCGAAATTCAAACCGCATTTGAAAATCGCATCGACGAGTTCAGCACCCCAGAAACACGCCAGATCCGGCAAATGGTTTTTGACGATAAAGCAACCGCTGACACCGCCCTTTCCCGCCTCAAGGCAGGGGAAGCATTTGCCGCTGTCGCTGCCGATATGCTGAATTGGACAGAAATCGACACCGATCTCGGCGTCGTGACAAAATCTGCACTTGATCCGGCGCTTGCTGATGTGGCTTTTGCAACTGTGGCTGGCACGGCTGCTGGCCCTGTTGAGACAGCCTTTGGCCAGCATATTTTGGTCATTGACGCGATTACCGAAGGTGGCGCGGCCAAGCTTGACGATGTGAAGGAAAAGATTGTCGATGCGCTTCGGGCGGAAAAATCGGTTGGCATTCTGTATGACAAAGCCAATGAATTTGAAGATGCGCTTGGGTCGGGGGCAACTTTAGCTGAAGCTGCAGCCAAAGTTGGCGGCACGCTTGCCGAAATCAATAATGTTAGCCGCAACGGCCTCGATATTGATGGCATTCCAGTAAATGGCGATGGCGCCGACCTTATCCAGGATAGCGCCGTTCTTGAGCTGATTTGGACGAGCGCAGTGAATGAGACCAGCGTCATCCAAGAAGGCGGCGACGACATGTTCTTTGCGGTTCGGGTCAATTCACAAAGCCCGCAAACCGAACGCAGCCTGAATGACGTGAAAAGCCGCGCCATTGCCGATTGGAAAGTGGTACAGGCAATCAAAAAAGCCAAAGCCAGCGCCGAAGCTGCGGCAAAAGCCAATGACGATAAAGGCACAATTAGCGAGCCGTTCCGCCGCAACGGCCTTGGCCTTGACCATCAGGCAGCGGGTCTGATTGCCAATAGGGCCTTTTCGCAGGCAACCGGCGCAAGCAGCATTGTCGAGACCGGTAATGAAGCCATCGCTGTCAAAACAATTGAAATTGTCGCTGCCAAAGATGCCGAGATTGACGAGACCAGCAAAATCGTTATCGAAGTCATGAATAACGCCTTGCAAGAAGACATGCTGAATATGGTGTTATTATCCTTGTCGGAAAAACATGACCTACAACTGAATGTTGCACCGGTTCAGCAATTGTTGGTTGGAAGCCAGCAATAATGCTTGTTAGCAGTGAAAATTTCGACAAATTTGCGGCGCAATTTCAGGCTGGCAACCGCCAGCTTGTTTCGCGGGTTCTTGTTGCTGATACCCAAACGCCGGTTTCGGCCTATTTAAAGCTGGCTGGCGAAAAGCCCAATTGCTTTTTGCTGGAATCAGTCGAAGGCGGCGAAGTTCGTGGCCGGTTTTCTGTCATTGGCCTTGCCCCCGATCTGATCTGGCGTTGCCGTGATGGCCGCGCTGAAATCAACATCACACCGGCTGATGACGCTGGTTTCCAGCCAGAACCACTGGCACCGCTTGAATCGCTTCGCGCTTTGATGCGCCAATCTGAAATGCCTGATACCGGCGACCTGCCGCCAATGGCCGCCGGATTATTTGGCTATTTCGGCTATGATATGATTCGGTTAATCGAAACCATTCCAAACGCCAATCAAACGGCGGTTGAAATGGATGACTCATTGCT
>DFSK01000164.1:0-12415 GCA_002378605.1 Alphaproteobacteria bacterium UBA3439 | reverse complement strand
ATGACGCACAATCACGGCTTGCCGCCGCGATCGAGGATTTGGACAGGCCCCTGCCCCATACCGAAATGGGCGATGCCAATACCCCGCTTCCCGAGCCTGACACCAATATGGAAAAATCGGCTTTTTTGAGAATGGTCGCCAAAGCCAAGGATTATATCCGCGCCGGTGATGTGTTTCAGATTGTGCTATCCCAACGTTTCAGCATTCCCTTTCACCTGCCCTCGATCAATCTTTACCGGTCATTGCGGCGGTTGAATCCATCGCCCTTTTTGTTTCATTTCAATTTTGGCAAAATGTCGATTGTTGGCTCTAGCCCTGAAATTCTGGTGCGGTTGCGCGGCAAGGATGTCACCATTCGGCCGGTTGCGGGCACCAGAAAACGTGGCGAAACAGCTGACGAAGATGCAGCAAATGCCGCCGATCTGATGGCCGATATCAAAGAACGTGCCGAACATTTGATGCTTCTTGATCTTGGCCGCAATGATGTTGGCCGTGTTTCAAAGCCCGGAACCGTGAGGGTGAAATCAAATTACGATGTCGAATATTACAGCCATGTGATGCATATTGCCTCGCAGGTTGAAGGCGAAATCCGTGATGATCTGGATGCGGTTGATGCGCTTATTGCCGGTTTTCCTGCTGGCACGGTATCTGGCGCCCCGAAAATTCGCGCAATGGAACTGATTGACGAGCTTGAACCCGACCGTCGCGGGGCTTATTCGGGTGCCATTGGCTATATTTCAGTGGCAGGAGATCTTGATACCTGCATCGCCCTTCGTACTGCTGTGGTTAAGGATCAGACCATGTATGTTCAGGCCGGTGCTGGCATTGTCTATGACAGTGATCCTGAGTCCGAATATGAAGAAACCCGCAATAAAGCGCGAGCCTTGATCCGTGCCGCTGGCGAAGCGCTTCGATTTACTCACTAACCGCGAAACGGCTAGCGCAAATAAGCTTGGCGTGACTTCAATTCTAAACGCCCCCTATACTGCCGACATATTAGATTTTTCTAACTTATTCTCATCATCAGCAAATGCGCTGAAGGAGGTAGGATGCGATCTCTTTGTCATAAACTTATGGTTTGTCTCGCAATTATGACTTGGTCATTCGGCGTGGCCGCTGCGACGCATGATGCGCCGCCACAAAATCATAATATCAAAGTGGCTGAAAATGCTGCCATCTGCGCCGCTTTTGCCAAAATCATGGGGCTACAAACCAGCCTTTACCCCAAAGCCGCGAAACAATGGCATGGCCGCCAGCATTATGCCGCCAATCAGATGCGCGATATCGCCACCCAGAATGGACGGCAAGATATCGATCAGCAAGATATCGATATGATTACCGCCCGCTATGGCAGCTGGCTTCTTGGCCGCCTGACCGTTGATGACCGCCAGATTGACCCGAACACCTTTCAACAGATGGTGAAACTGATCGGTGAAAAATGTACGAAAATCTTTTATCACGCTGATCTTTCAAACCGCAAGAAGGCCGCGGCGACCCCAAACACCAATAAAGGTAACAGCAATACCCATCGCGAAACGCCGCGCGATAGCCAGATAATCGTAAGTTTGGCCCGACCATCAATGCCGCCGATCAATCCGCATGTGATCAAACCACGATCCAGCGAAACAGGTTACAAGGTCGATCTTGGTACATTTCGTACCCTATTCGCCGCCAAACGCGCATCACGCCAGTTGCAACATTGGCTTGGCCAGCATGAAATCAATCTATGGCTCTATATCACGCCAGTAACGGTTGATGGGCGGGCGCGCCTGCGGCTGCATAGTGATACGCTGAAGCTTGACGAATCAAAACGGCTTTGCACCGTCGCATGGGCGGCACAGCAAGCCTGTGTTTTAACGCCCTCTGACCCCCCGCCTCTTGTTCCGATCGGATATTAGGCATCGCTTGCCAAGCATCGACCGCTTTGCCTAGAATGATGCCTGATGTCACGGCTTGGTCATATCCAACGCCATGATAAACCTCAGCGTGATTAATCTGGCCCTATGGATTTACCAACCCTTTTATCATTTAGCCTGTTTGCCTTTGTTGCCGCTTTTACGCCCGGGCCAAATAATGTGATGTTGGCTGCGTCAGGCGCAAATTTTGGATTTCGTGCCAGCCTGCCGCATATTTTAGGCGTTTTTTTTGGCTTTACGATGCTTGTAGTGGCAGCCGGATTTGGCCTTGCTAGCTTATTTGCCGCGTTTCCCGCGCTTTATGACATTTTAAAGATCATCAGCATTTTGTTTCTGCTTTATCTCGCTTGGAAAATTGGCCGTGCGGGCCGCACCGAAACGCGCCGTCGTGACAGCCCATTGCGATTTTGGCAGGCCGCCATGTTTCAACTGGTCAATCCAAAAGGCATTACCGTCATCATTTCTTCGGTCACCGCCTACACTAGCAGTGCCGCCAACCTTGCCAGCGAAGTGCTGGCAATCTTTATTGTCTTGGCGCTGGTCACAATTGGGTCGGCCTGTGCCTGGACTCTGTTTGGCATTCTGATTGGACAATTCTTGCAAACAGAAACCCGGTTGCGCCTGTTCAACATCTTGATGGCATCACTGCTATTGGCCAGTCTTTTCCCGGTTTTACTTGGCTGAGAACCAGCCTGATTTGCCTTTTTTCCGGCTTTCTGGCACGGTTATTTGGTAGGATCGGGGATCAAGCATGCTGAATTGCTGTTTTTGCGAATTTTGGAAACCAATAGGCGATGACCGTGTTGCGGCAACCAATGGATATTGCTGCTACAGCGCCCCTGCCGCCATTCTGCCACATCAGCTAAGCCGCAAAGATTTATCCGAGCGCGATAAATTTGAACTTGGTGAACGTGCGGTGCCGCCGCGTGCCTTCCAGCCGATTCATCCCATCACAAATTCGCTTTGGGGTTGTGCGCAGGCAAAGCGCCTCAAGACCAAACGCTAAATTCATGTCAATCGCATTGCATTTGGCCGATTTTCCGATAGGCTGATCATGAAACAACAAACATCCTAAAGACAGCAAAGCATGAGCGCGACCACAAAAAGGGCCGATACGTCCCGTTATGTCACCAAAGCCAATCTTGCCGGCGCCTTTTTTGAAAATGCTGCCGTGCTTGGTGACAAACCGCTTTTGTTCCACAAGAGCAAAGGCAAATGGGCTGGCAAAGACTGGAACGAGGTTGCCGATTCCGTCAGACGGCTGGCTGGCGCATTGGTTGCCGCCGGCATAAAGCCACGCGACCGTATTGTGATTAGCGCAGAAAACCGTCCCGAATGGGCCATTGCCGATCTTGCTGTTATGTCTATTGGCGCCATTGTTGTGCCAGCCTACACAACAAATACCGAAGATGATCATGTCTATATCATGGAACATTCCGGCGCGTTGATTGCCATTACATCAGGGGGCATTCTTGCCAGCCGTGTCGCCCTTGCCGCATCACGCGTTCAGCATATGCGCATGCTGATCACCATGGATCCTGACATCAAACTTCCCGATCTTGGCGGGCGAACGGTTCATGCATGGCAGGATTTACTGGCCAAAACCGAACCTTTGGCTGATATCGACAGCCGGATTGCAGCGCAGGATAGTGATGATACCTGTTGTTTTGTCTATACATCGGGTACTGGTGGACGCCCGAAAGGGGTGATGCTGACGCATCGATCGATTCAGGCCTGTATTAACGCCTCAATCGAAATTCTAAGCGAGGGCGGCGTTGACGAAAACCAGCGCTTTTTGTCACTTTTGCCATTGTCGCATTCTTATGAGCATACCGCAGGCATGCATTTGCCCATCCAAACCAAATCAGAGGTTTGGTATTGCGAATCTGCCGAACAGATTGGTGCCAATCTGCAAGAAGTATCGCCAAGCCTGATGACGGCGGTACCACGGCTCTATGACGTGCTTCATGAACGCATCATGCGCAGCATTCGCACCAAGGGCGGCTTTTCCGAAACCCTGTTTATGGAAACAATCCGCCTTGGCCGCAAACGCCTTCAGGGCAAAGCGCTGCTTCCCCATGAATTTTTGCTAGATCTGCTTCTCGAACGGTTGGTGCGCCAAAAAATACAGGCAAGATTGGGCGGCAATCTGAAATATTTTATTTCTGGCGGGGCAGCTTTAAACCCCGAAATTGGCAGTTTTTTCATGGCGCTTGGGGTCAAGCTGCTGCAAGGCTATGGCCAAACCGAAGCATCGCCCGTGATATCGGCAAATCGGCCTGGCAAGATCAAGATCGAAACCGTCGGCCCACCTGTTGCCGGCGTTGAGGTTCGCTTTGCCGATGACGGAGAAATTCTGGTTCGCGGTGATTTGCTGATGAAGGGCTATTGGCGCGATGATCACAGCACCGCCGCCGCCATTCGTGATGGCTGGCTTTATACCGGCGATATTGGCAGTTGTGACGATGATGGCTATATCACCATCACGGGCCGTAAAAAGGAAATCATTGTCAACTCAGGTGGCGAAAACATCGTTCCAAGCCGTGTTGAAGCCCTATTGACGATCGAACCCGAAATTGAACAGGCACTTGTTGATGGCGACCGGCGGCCATGGCTGGCAGCGGTGATTGTGCCTAGCGCTGAGGCGCGCGCCACAGCCGCATCTGATGAGGCGTTGAAATTGCTGATTGCCGAAACAGTCGAACGCGCCAATAGCCGCCTTTCACAAATTGAAAGGGTGCGCCGATTTATTATCGCTGATGAGGGTTTTACAACTGAAAACAGTCAATTAACAGCCACATTAAAAGTAAGGCGTCATATTGTGAAAGCGCAATATCAAGACAGGCTTGCCGCCCTTTACACGCGCGGCAAGCCGGATTAAATCACCCTCACTACGCCGAAATCAAATTTGCGTCACGCCACTATGGCTTGCCCTTTACGACGGCTTGATTGCGGTTTTGCCGCCTGTTTACTTCACCCATGTTGAGCTGCGTTTTGGCCCTAAATCATCGCGCATCAACTGGCTAAAGGCCTCGGCAAAACTGCGATTTGCCTCGCGGTTCTTTTTGAGAACAGCATCCAGCGGGATCACAATATCACCATCTTTGCGAAGCCGCGGCGGGTCATAATTGCCAAATCCGGTAACCAATGTTTGCAAAGCTGCCATCAATTCTTTTTCCTGCTCATCATATGCCATTGCCAACTCCTCTTAAACATAAGCAAATATTCATCGTGGTCGGTGATCAGATTAACGGCACGGATTGGCAAACTTCAAGTCGCATTGCGGCTTTGATTTGACCATATCGAAAAGAACCGGCCAAAAATGCTTTTCGTGCCGACTGTTCGCTATCAACTATCTTTCGGCCGTATTCTGAACATTTCATTTGGGGGAACCGGCGTTAGCTATTATCAAGATTATTCCAGTTGCGCGCCAGACGAGGCCAAGATGAAAAACCAAGCACAAGTCGTAGTCATTGGAGGCGGTGTTGTTGGCGCCTCGATTTTATACCATCTCAGTAAACTTGGGTGTCATGACGCGATCATGCTTGAACGATCAGAATTGACGTCAGGCTCGACATGGCATGCCGCCGGCGGCATGCATACGATTAATGGCGATCCAAATGTTGCAAAATTACAGCAATACACCATCAAGCTCTATCAGGAAATCGAGGAATTATCCGGCCAGAATATTGGCCTTCACATGACTGGCGGAATCATGCTTGCCGCCACCAATGAGCGGTTTGACTGGCTGAAATCAGTCTATGCCAAGGGCAAATATCTTGGCATGGATGATCTGGAAATCATCACCCCTGAACGGGCGCATGAGCTAATGCCGCTGATTGATCCATCGCAGTTTGTTGGCGCCATGTATGATCCGATTGAGGGCCATTGCGACCCCTATGGCGTTACCCATGCCTATGCCAAGGCAGCGCGCAAAAACGGCGCGCATTTTGAAACCCATGTCAAGGTCGAGGCACTCAGCCAGCGGGCCGATGGCCAATGGGTTGTCACAACAAACAAGGGCGTAATCATCGCCGAACATGTGGTGAATGCCGCTGGCCTTTGGGCGCGTGAGGTTGGCCGCATGGTCGGGCTTGAACTGCCGGTATTGGCAATGGAACATATGTATCTGTTGACCGAAGATATGCCCGAGGTTGCCGAAATCAATCAAAACACTGGTGCCGAAGTTTTACATGCTGTTGATTTTGATGGTGAAATCTATCTTCGCCAAGAGCGCGGCGGTATGTTGATGGGTACATATGAACGCGCTTGTAAACCATGGTCGGAAACCGAAACGCCGTGGGATTTCGGCCATCAGCTGCTGGAGCCTGATATTGATCGTATTGCGCCGTCGCTTGAAGTTGGATTCCGCCATTTTCCGGCGTTTGAAAATGCTGGCATCAAACAAATCATCAATGGGCCCTTCACCTTTGCACCAGATGGAAACCCCCTTGTTGGGCCGGTAAAGGGCATGACCAATTTCTGGTCTGCGTGTGCGGTGATGGCTGGCTTTAGTCAAGGTGGCGGTGTCGGCTTGGCATTGGCAAACTGGATTGTGAATGGTGATCCCGGATTTGACGTCTGGGCGATGGATATCTCGCGTTTTGGTGATTATGCCAGCATGGCCTATACCAATGCCCGTGTCAGAGAGAATTATTCGCGGCGGTTCTCCATTCGGTACCCGAATGAAGAATTACAGGCCGCCCGCCCCTTATTGACCACCAGCATCTATGATCGGCAGAAACAGGCTGGGGCGCAATTTGGCGCCGCTTTCGGGCTTGAGGTGCCGCAATGGTTCGCGCCAGACGGAACCGCCGATGTTTTCTCATGGCGCCGATCGGTCGATTTTGACCATGTTGGCACTGAGGCGAATGCAGTCAGAAGCGCGGTTGGCCTTGGTGATATATCAGGCTTTGCCAAATATGAGGTTAGCGGCAGCGGTGCCGAGGCGTGGCTTGACCGTCTTCTTGCCGCAACGATGCCGCCAATTGGCCGCATGACTTTGGCGCCAATGCTAAAGGATGATGGCAAAATTATTGGCGATTTCTCGCTTGCCCGACTTGGTGATACGCGGTTCTTGATTATTGGATCAGGCATTGCCGAAAGCTATCATATGCGCTGGTTCCTATCGCATCTGCCCGATGATGGGTCAGTTCGGGTCAAAAGCCTTGGTCTTGATCTGGTTGGCCTCACAATTGCCGGGCCAAAGGCGCGTGAGGTTTTACAAAAATGCAGCCGAACCGATATTTCGCATGACGCAATGCGCTTTATGGCGGTTCGGGAAATGGATGTCGGCATGACACCGGCAATTGTCGGTAGGGTTAGCTATACCGGCGATCTTGGCTATGAAATCTGGGTGAAGCCGGCAAGCCTTGCCCGGCTTTATGATGATTTAATGGCGGCCGGTAGTGATTTTGATATCCGCCCCTTTGGCGCGCGCGCCCTAAACGCGCTTCGACTGGAAAAAAATTACGGGTCGTGGGGGCGTGAATATCGTCCGCTTTATGGCCCTGTTGAGGTTGGGCTAGACCGGTTTATTGCCTATGATAAATCGGCTGATTTCATTGGCAAAACAGCCGCATTAGCCGAGCGCGATAATGGCGGCAGCAAACGCCTCATCAGCCTTGCCGTTACCGCGATTGACGCTGACGTCATTGGTGATGAGCCTGTATCAATTGACGGGGCTGTGGTTGGCTGGGTTACGTCTGGTGGATTTGCGCATGCAGCAAAAACATCGGTTGCGCTGGCGATGGTGCCAAAGGAATTTGCCCGACGCAATGATGGCTGGACTGTCGAACTTTTAGGCCAAAGCCTGAAGGCAAGCTTGATAAATGAGCCGCTATTTGACGCAAATGCAAGCCGTATGCGAAGCTAGGCAAAGGCGTGAAACAGCAACATTTGCCTTTTTTTCAGTCACCAACAGGTGACCGGCCGTTTTTGGCGATGGGTTTGTTGCTTTTCGGGGTTTTCACGCTTGCGCTTCAGGATGCAACGGTCAAGCTGATTGCCCCTGAAACCTCATTTTGGCAATTCCAGACATTGCGGGCAGTCGGCAATGCGCTTTTTATTGTCATGCTTGCCATGATCAGCGGCGGCTATGGCCTTCTTGTGCCGCAAAATTGGCGTCCTGTCTATTTTCGCGCTGTTATGCTCAGCATCTGCATGTTTTGCTTTTTTTCTGGCGCACCTTATCTGACAGTCGCGCAGATGGCCGCAGGATTATATACCTATCCGCTTTTTGTCTCGCTTCTTGCCGGGCCAATTCTTGGCGAGAAAGTCGGCCCTTGGCGCATTGCCGCGCTGGTTATTGGCGCCGTGGGAGCACTTTTCATTCTTGATCCCTTTGATGCGCGTTTCTCGCCAATCCAGCTTCTTCCCGTTGCGGCAGGCTTTTTCTATGCTTGCAACATTCTGACGCTTCGCCATTCGTGCCGACATGAAAACCCCCTATCGCTTACCATCGCAGTTGCTGTTTTGTTTTTTCTGACCGGCCTTGCTGGGGTCGTCATTTTGACGCTATTCCCCGTTGCTGCAGATCTCGCGGCGGCAATGCCCTTTGTCGCTATTGGCTGGCCGGAATTGACCTGGCTGGTATTTGGCATTGCTATCGCCTGTTCGGTATTAAATCTATCAGGCAATATCTGTCTTGCCCGCGCCTATCAGACGGCTGACAGCAGTTGGCTTGCGCCAATTGATTTCACCTATCTTTTATTTGCCGCTTTTTGGGGGCGGGTTATTTTCGAATCATGGCCGCCGCAACAAGCTCTTCTCGGCATGAGCCTAATTGCCTTTGCTGGTATATTGACCGCATGGCGCGAACAAAAGCGGCAAGCAACGTAAACGCCAAAGGGTGAAGTGGTTCGTACTTTGCCATTTCAATGGGCCTGAAATCCTTTGAATTTCATGCGATCATCGGTAAGATAATAATCGATCATCCCTGCCCTGTTCGGGCAGATTGTTTTTATGTCTGGAGCCTGTTTTATGAGTGAAATTCTGTCAAACCTAGCCCAAGATTGTCACCGGATTCTCAGCGAGACACCTGGCCCAGATGGGCGGGAAAAAATAGCCGAACTGCTGCAAAATTTACTGGCGGATCCGGCCAATGTCGAGACACTGGTTCCGCTTACAACAGGTGAACGCGACTTGCTTTATCAAGATGCCGAGCTTGGCTTTTGCATTTTAGCGCATAATTATGACAGCCCGAAAACATCACCACCACATGATCATGGGCCGTCATGGGCGATTTATGCCCAAGCCCGCGGCGAAACCGAAATGCGCGATTATGACAAGATCGAGGACGCCAGCGCCGCAAAAGCAGGCAAGGTTCAGGTAACACGCACCTATCGCCTGACCCCGGGGGTTGCCCATGTCTATAATGAAGGCGATCTCCATTCACCAACCCGCGAAGGGCCAACCAGCCTGATCCGGATTGAAGGCACTGACATGAGCAAAGTGAAACGGTTCCGCTATGAACTAGCCTAGTGCTCGGCCCTAGCCTTGCATCTTACCCGCCCCAAAGCCTTTTAGGAAATGATATGAGTTACGGATTATTCGCCGCGCTATATGACGCTGGAACAAGCTTTGCCCTGATCGACAGCCGCGAACGGCGCGACTATGTCGCCGGTCACTGGTTTGGCAGCACCAATATACCGCTTTCGCTTTTTTCAACGCGGCTTGGATATCTTCTGCAAGAACCTGATTTTCCAATTCATTTTCTTGACTGGCAGGACAAGGCAAGCGCTGAGGCCATCCATCAGTTAAAAGCTATTGGATTTAGCAATATAACCATTCACAACACCCGAAAACCAGCCATGATGGGCCGCGGCTTTGTGAAAGGCGAATATGTCTGGTCAAAAGCGTTTGGCGAGGTGGTTGCGCATGAAATTGATCTTCCTGAAGTCACCCCAAAGCAATATCTTGCCGATTATCAGGATGCGCAGCTATTCGATGTGCGCCCAACCGCCGAATATCAGGATTTCACCCTGCCAAAGTCGCAAAGCCTGCCAAACAGCCTTTTGCTCGCCAATGTTCAAGCATTGAAAGACACTGGCAAAATGTCGCTTTTGCATTGCGCTGGGCGAACAAGGTCGATCATCGGTGCCTTTACCCTGATGGCGTCAGGCTATGATGGCCCGTTTGCGGTATTTCGCGGGGGCACGCAGGCTTGGCAACTTGACGGCTATGAACGCGAGCATGATGCGAACCGCCTGTTTGCTGCGGATCATGAAGCATCTGACGCGGTTGCCGGTTTTTTGCGCCGCTGGCAAATCCCTGCGACGCGGGTAACATCTGATGGTCTTGGCGCCTTTGTTGATGACCATAAAACCGAGCTATTATTCGATGTGTCGGATGACGGCGCGACGGGCCAGCCGCTGGCGCATGGGGTCATCAAAATTTCCGGCACCAATCTGATTCAGCAAACCGACCGGTCGATTGCACGCTACCATGTTCCTGTCATCCTATTTGACCAAGGATCGGGAAGCCGCGCTGCATTTGCCGCTTTTTGGCTGCGCTGCATGGGATTTAGCGTAACGATTGCCTATCTCGAGGCGCCCATTACCACTGCGAAAACCATCGCAAATACCGTCACCAGTCATATAGCCAGCAACAATGCAAACAACAATGCCAGTTCGGTCACGCCTTTTGCCGCGACCCAGCTGGATATCTGGCAGAAAGACAAAATTGCGCTCTATGATTTCAGGCCATCAAAAGCCTTCATTTCGGGTCATATCGCCAACAGCCATTGGCAGAATATTGGTGCCATTTTGGCTCAAACACCGGCAGATAAACCAATTGCCATCATCGCCGACCGGTCTGAACAGGGCCGTATGATTGCCGATTGCCTGATTCGCCATGGGTGGCAAATTGCAGGTCTTTACCTTTGGGATGACGCTGATTTTGACATAACCATGCTAGCAAAGGGCGGGCTTGATTTACCGGTTGATGAATCGGCACTATTTGCCGGCCGCCATCACGGTGTTTTGCAAGATGCCCGCGATTATCTGGCATGGGAAGAAGATCTGCCGACCGAGATTGATGCCCCAATCCATGATTTATGGTGCCAGGAATTGGCAACATCGCCAAAATTGGACTAGGGCGCTGAATCGGCCTTGATCCGCGCTTGACGCCAGATGATAAGCAAACCTCCGGCAATAATCGCCAAAACGCCCGGAAACAAACGGTCTAATGGAGCTTCGGCAAAAAACCACCATCCCAAAAACATCGAAAAGGGAATGCCAAAATATTCAAAAGGGGCAAGCAGACTTGGCTGGGACATGCGGTAGGCCACGACAAGCCCAAGAACCCCCGCCCCACCAAGCAAGCCAAGCGCAAGAAATAGGCCAAGATCAAAAGCCGAAGCAATCGGCACCATCTCGCCAAACCCAAGCCATAGCAGCAGGGAAAACCCTGCGGCAAAAATTTGCGAGCGGAACTGGATCACGCCCGACAAGCGATCGACCGAAAAGATTTTCACAAGCGTACTAGAGATCGCATAGCAAAGCGCGGCCAGAACCGGCAAAACCGAAAATAACGAAAAGATGCTGGCACCTGGCTGCATGATCATAACGACCCCGCAAAACCCTAGAATCACCGCCGACCACCGCCAAAACCCAACCACGGCCCCAAGCAGCGGAACCGATAAAGCCGTGACGAAAAACGGCCCCGAAAAAGCCAAGGTGGCAACCGTGGCAAATTCCAATTTGCTATAGGCCATGAACAAACATAATTGCGCCAGACTGACGCTGCCGCCGCGCAATGCGCAGATCAACCATTCTTGCCGGTTAAAAGGCATTTTCAATGCCCCCATCTGTTTGCTATAGGCAAGAAGCAGCAAAATCGGAAGAAAGCCAAAGAAATTACGGGTAAAGGAAATCTGGAAAATCGAATAATCGGCGGTCAATATGCGGACAGCGACGCCCATTAATGAGAATGAAAAAATCGCCGCTATAATCGTCAAAATCGCCCGCGTCACATAAAATATCCTTATACTACTAGTTGCGGCCTATCGCTTTGTGCCTTATCGCTGGGGCGAGCAGCACCGCCAGGTTACCCTAAAAACATCACCCAGCAAGACCAATGCGATAAAAACACTAGCTAGCGGTGATCGGATCAACATCAAACGCCTTGATGGTCATTGAAATCAGCGCGTAATAGCCCAAAACCCCAACAAGATCGACGGTTCCCTCCTCACCAAGCATGGTGATGGCACGCGCATATAAAGCATCAGATACGCCGCGTTTCAGGTTTAGTTCGCGCGAAAATTCATAGATAAGCTGTTCATCATCATTGGAAAAATCAGGATCGATATCGGCTGCAAGCGCGTCAACAACGCTTTGTTCGATTCCCGCCGCCAGCGCATGCGGTACATGCGCCTGCCATTCAAACGCCGCATCCCATATCCGCGCTGTTGTTAGGATCGCCAATTCCGACAAACGCGGCGATAGCGATGAATCATACCGACAATAACGGCCCAATTGCTGTGCCTTATCCGCCAATTC
>DFSK01000087.1 GCA_002378605.1 Alphaproteobacteria bacterium UBA3439 | reverse complement strand
CATTGTGTCACCTCTTAAATTAGCTTTATAATTGTGAAACGTAAATTTCACCGCATGTTACTGTTCCTATGTCCATTTTAGCAATGGCAAAACCCTATTTGCGCCCAGTTCACAGAAAAATTTTCTACAAACATTTGGTTTTTGGTTTTTTAGGTCTCAAAAACAGCATTATTACCCATTGGACGGCGCTTTTCGTATACAATACGGGATATATTGCATGACATGCAGCGCCTCACCTTATGATGTTAATCTTATATGGAGGGCGATTCTTCGGAATCGGCGTTAAATAAAGTTCTGCGTGATTCACCTTTGTTAATATCCACCCATATTTTTGCCTTTATAGCGACAAGAAATGCAAATCACATTCAGACAAGCTGGCCGATTGTCCTATCTTCGCATCCAGATTGACACCGCCTATCGCACACGGCACTGTCGCTCCAACCTGATGAATGTCTTATCGGGAACATCATAGATTTCAAGGGTCATTTTATGCCGCGCTATTTTATGGAATTACTTGCCCGCAGCCCGCAGCGGTTTGGCACTTTATTGGCCCTTATCGGTGTTTTGGTGCTAACCCCTGACACATTGGTGATTCGCCTTTCCGGACTTGAACGCTGGGCCTTGATGGGCTGGCGCGGTATTTTAATGGGGGCCATGTCTTTGCTGCTTTGGCGGCTATTGCTAACGCGTAATGCCAGCCGCGAATGGCGCAGTCTTGCCAGCTGGCAAGGGGTGCTGGTGATCACCGCCTTTAGCATGAATTCGGCAACCTTCACCCTTGGCATTGTTGAAACATCGGCAACCGTGGTTCTGACGGCGGTGGCGACAATGCCCATCTTTGCCGCGATTTTATCCTATTTCATGCTTGGCGAGCGTCAGGGCTGGCTTGGCTGGCTGGCCATCACCGCGGCAATGGGCGGGGTGATTGTCGTTGTGCTGGATGGCGGCAATGCAATTGGCAGCCCTGAAGGGTCGGTTCTTCTTGGCGGTGTTTTTGGCGTGTTGACCGCTGCTGGTCTTGCCCTCACCTTTACCATGGCGCGCAAATATAATGATCTTGGCATTCTGCCCGCCGCCGCCCTTGGCGCGATGATCAGCGGGTTTGTTGGCTTGTTTTTGAGTGACCTAAACAGCATAACCGATGTGCCATTATGGTCGGTGTTGACCATGGGTTTGATTATCCTTCCCGTGTCTTTTACCTGTTTAAATCTTGCACCGCGCTATACCAGCGCGGCGATTGTCAGCCTGTTGATGCTACTAGAGATGGTGATTGGCCCATTTTGGGTATGGCTTGGTGTTGGCGAACAACCAACGATGATCATGATGGCAGGGGCGGGCTTTGTTGCGTTGGTGCTTGGCCTTCATATTCTTCGCACCCAATGGTTTACAAATTCCTAGGATTTTATCTGGCGATCACGCTTTTACCGGCGGGCCTGAAAGTGACGAATCACGCCAATTATCATCGGGCGTTTCTGGCTCGCTTTGAAAGCCAGCGGCAATGATGGCGGTGATCGCGCAATATTCGTCTTTTTCGGATGTATCGCCACTCACACCAACCGCACCAATGACCATGCCATCCTCAGCCATGACCAGAACGCCTCCCGGCACTGGCACAAACTGGCCATCAGCAACCGTTGCAAGCGCCGCCTGAAAGCTCGGGCGGCTTGCCAGCCGGTCACGGATCAAACGGCTAGACATTCCCATACCAAGCGCACCCCATGCCTTGCCACGCGCAATGTCAAACCGCATCAGCCCCGACCCGTCTTCGGATTGGCTAGCAACAATCTTGCCAGCCGCATCCAGCACAACAACGGTCAGCGGAAGCATGTTTTCGGCGCGCGCTGCATCAATGGCAACCGATACCATCTTCACAGCGGCATCATGGGGAAGGCTGATTTGCAATCGCATGATCTTGTCCTTTTCAGTCCTAACCGAACCCAGTCCGCCTAATCCTTTGGCGGCATGCTCTCATCATAGCCTGGTACGGCCGCGGCAAAATCAGCAAGCCATGACGCAAGATTTGGCGCATGATCACGCCAATTGACCTGTTTGCGGAAATCAAGATAATCCAGCACACAAGCGAGGCCAATTTCGCCGATATCAGGCATCGCGCCATTGCCATAGCTTGGGTTGTTTGCAGCGATCACTTCAAGACCACGAATGATTTTGCCCCGTTGGCGTTCCACCACTGATTCAACATATTTATCTTCAGGGCGCATACGGCGCTCATAGATAACAAGAATGGCCGCATCCAAAATACCATCCATCAATGCCGCGCGGGTCAATGCCTCAAAACGCGCCGGACCGCTTGCCGGAATGATTTTGCCACCACCAGCCTTGGCATCAAGATATTCCATGATCACACGGCTGTCGTAATAGGTGGTGCCATCATCTTCAAGCGCGGGGATCTTGCCAAGCGGATTGACCTCGCAAATGCTGTCATTGGGGTCAAGCGTATCGGTTAGAACCGGCGTCACCTGATCATCAAGACCAAGAATATAGGTTGCCATTTTGACTTTGCGGCCAAAAGGCGATGAAGGGCTTGAACGCAACTGCATTGGACTGACTCCTCAAACTAAGATGATAAGCTGGCCCCATCGAGTGGCCAGAGATGAAACAAACGGCGATTGCTTGCCGCGCAACAATCCGGGAAAAGGCACAAATCGGCGAAGACCCAAAATTCTAAAACTAAGATAAGGGAAATACCAGCCGAATTTGTCGCTAAAAAAGCAAACAATGGTCAGGTGAAATGATTACTGCCTTTTACCGGGCCAGCGGCAGCGGCCTATAGCAGGTCGCGGGGCTGTTTTCCGCTGAAAAAAGCGTCAAGATTATCAAGCGCCCGAAAGCCCATGGCATCGCGCGTGGCGCCGGTTGAACTGCCAATATGCGGCAACATGAACACATTGTCATAACCAGCCAATGCCGGATTACCACCAGGTTCGGTGACAAAACAATCAAGACCCGCGGCTGATAATTTGCCGCTGCCAAGCGCGGCCATCAAGGCGGTTTCATCGACCAATGCCCCACGCGCCACATTCACAAAAACCGCACCATCAGGGAGCATGGCAAATTTTTCGGCAGTCATCATACCGCGCGTCTGGGGTGTTGCTGGGCAGTGAAGCGACAGAAAATCAGATATCGGCAAAAGCGATTCCAGACTATCGTGATAGGTTGCGCCCTGCGCCAAATCAGCCGGCAATGGGTTGCGATTATAATAATGCACATCCATGCCAAGACCACGGGCATTACGCGCCATCGCCTGACCAACACGGCCCATACCAACAATGCCAAGCCGCTGGCCGGTCACCTGTTTGCCAACCATGAAGGATGGTGACCAGAAATCCCATGCACCAGTGCGAACCATACGGTCGCCTTCAACCGCACGCCGCGCAGCGCCAAGCATCAGTAAAAGCGAAATTTCAGCCGTCGCATCGGACAACACGTCAGGCGTATTGGTAACGGCAATGCCGCGTGCGGCAAAAGCTGGCAGATCGCAATGATCAGTTCCAACCGAATAATTGGCAACAATTTTCAGCCGTGGATCAAGCGCATCAACAATCGCCGCCGAAAAATGCTCGGAATGACACGCAATCATGCCGTCGACCTGACCACTCATCGCAATGATGTCATCACTGTTATAGGGAATGTCGTCATGATTGACGATGATGTCATAGTCGCGTTCAGCACGCGCCAAAGTCGCATCAGACAAGCGGCGGGCAATCCAGATTACAGGGCGAGCCATCGGCAGAATTTCCTAAGATAATCAAAAGCAGGACGGGCCTAAAAGCTAGTCTTTGGACTTGCGGACGGTCTCATCATAAAAATCATAAAGCGCCATTGCCATGACGGTCAGGGCAATCACCCAGAACGGCAGGCCACCCTTGAAACCGGCAAAACCGGCCGTGATGCTTTCCGCCAGACCAAGCACGAAAATCAGCAAAAAGAAGGTGCCAATGGCAGCGGTGATCATTTTGGTACGTTTACTAATCATAGCTTTGTTCCTTAGGTTTTATCGGACTCTGCGGCGTCGGCTTCGGCTGCGTTCAATGTCGCCAGCACCCAGCTTCCCGTCCGCAATAGCCTGTCATCTTCTTCCGGGCCACCAACAAGCTGTACGCCGATAGGCATGTCATTTTCTGACATGAGAACCGGCATGTTCAAACAAGGTAGCCCACATAATGTCCAGACTGTAGAGAAAATCGGATTGCCTGTGCTGCCCGCGCTAAATAGCGGTGCTTCACCGGGGGCAGATGGCGTGATGATCGCGTCAAAATCATTAAAGAATGAGCCAAAATAGGAAATTGCCCCATTGCGAAGCTCGATCGCTTCTTGATAAGCCGCATCAGTGATCGTTGCCCCATGCGCCAGCAGCTTGGCCACTTGCGGGCTAAGCGTGTCATTGTGATTCTCACGAATCTCGGCAAGGTTTCGCGCGATCTCATAATATTGGATAATATTCTGCGACTCGACAAGGCCGGTGAATGAACCGCCAGCGTCAAGCCGTTCAACCTGACCGCCAAGCGCATCAAGAACCGCCATCATTCCTTCGCGGCTATCATTTGATAATTTGTCAAAATAGGGCATTTCGAACCAAACAAAATTCGGCGCGACCGGCGGCTCGCTGGAAACACCGTTCAGCAATCTTGGACGCGGCCGACAAAATGAACTTGGATCAACCGGGTCAAATTCGGAAATCACATCGCCGACAAGGGCAACATCTTCGTAATAGCGGGCAAAAACACCCACCTGATCAAGCGTTTCCGAGGTGCGTAAAACACCGGTGCGCGAAATCATGCCGGCCGATGGTTTAAACCCATAAACACCACAAAAAGACGCGGGCCGAATAACCGAACCGTTGGTTTGCGTGCCAATGGCAACCGGGACATGGCCTGCCGCCACGGCCGCTGCCGATCCTGCTGATGACCCACCCGGGCTATATTCCATATTATGCGGGTTACGGGTTGCCGCCGGATCCATAAAGGCAAAAGGCGTTGTTGCGGTTTTCCCAAGAATAACCGCCCCTGCCGCTTTTAGGCGTGACACCAGCACAGCATCAAATTCAGGCTGGCGACCGGCAAGTGCAACACTGCCGCATTCGGTTGGCATATCGGCAGTATCGATAATGTCCTTTAGACCAATCGGCACGCCATGAAGCACCCCTAATGCCCGCCCTGATTGCCGCAATTGATCCATTGCATGAGCCTGTGCCAGCGCCCCATCACGATCAAGCCATATCCAAGCTTTCAACGCATCATCGGTTTCGGCAATCCGGTCAAGCGCCGCGGTGACAAGCGCAACCGAAGTTGTCTCGCCATCGCGGATCATTTGTACCATCTGCAAAGCTGATGTCATGAAGCGTTTCCTAACCCGTTATGATCATTTGATCGCTATTGCTAGCGCGACATGTCTGGCCCGAAAAGATAATCCGGCAACCACAGCGCAATGCCTGGGAATTGATACAGCAAGAACATCGCAAAAAGCACAATCCCGAGATAGGGCAATAGGCCTTTGAAAATCTCCATCAATTCGATCTGGTTTTTCAATACGCCCTTAAGGTAATAGGCTGACATCGCCATTGGCGGGGTCAAAAAGGATGTTTGCAAATTCAGCGCAACAAGCATGGCAAAGAAATACGGATTCACGCCAAAATTATCCAGCATTGGCAGGAAAATCGGCACAAAGATGATCAAAATTTCCGACCATTCAAGCGGCCAGCCAAGAACAAAGATGATCAGCTGAACCATCACAAGGAACTGCCAAGGCTCAAGATTCATCGCCAGCACCATATGTTCAATCACATCATGCCCGCCAAGATAGGAAAAGACTGAAGCAAACGTCCATGAGCCAACAAAAAGCCAGCAAACCATCGCTGTTGCTTTGGCTGTCAAAAAGACCGATTCCTTGACCTTAGTCCAGGTCAATGACCGATAAACCAAAGCCAGAACCATTCCGCCAAGCGCGCCCATCGCCGCAGCTTCGGCAGGCGTTGCCAAACCGCCAAGAATCGATCCAAGAACGGTACCGATCAACAAGGTCAGCGGCACGAAAGATACCAGAAGATCAAAATAGATTTTGGAAACAGGTGGCACATCTTCGGCGCGTGGCTTTGGTGCCAATGCCGGATTGAAAAACACCCGCACAATCACATAGACAATATAAAGACCGGCCAAAATCAAACCGGGGAACATCGCCGCTGCATAAAGTCGCAAAGGCGATAATTCAGCAATCGCCGCATACACGATCAGCATAATCGAAGGCGGGATCAAAATACCAAGCGTACCACCGGCGCAAATCACCCCCGCAGCGAATTGCTTGTTATAACCAGCCGACGCCATCGCCGGGAACGCCAACAATCCCATCAATGTCACAACCGCGCCAACGATACCTGACGCTGTCGAAAACACCGCACAGGTCACAAGCGCTGCAATAGCCATTGATCCCGGCAGGTTACGCGCTGCCATTTGCAAGGAATAGAACAGCCGGTTCACAATATTAGCGCGTTCAACAACATAGCCCATGAACAAGAACAGCGGGATTGCAACCAGCGTATCATTTTCCATCACGGAATAGGTATTTTGATTAAGTAGATAGAAAATGTTGTTATTGAGCAAATCAGCAAAGCTGGTCGCGCCCTCTGTGTAATAGGCATAATAGCCAAAACCAATGCCCATCGCAAGAAGGGTAAAGGCAATCGGGAATCCAAGCAGTACCAGCACAATAAACAGGCATAGCATTACAATGGCAATTTCAGGATTGGTCATCTCTTATCACTCTTTTCAACCAAACGGCTGGCAAAGCGGCGAGCGGTTAATTCCGCTCAGCCTGTTCAATCAGTCGGTCTTCAGTTTCCTTGACGTCATCAAGCCGGTCCATCCAGACACCGGTTTTGATAGCTTTCCAACAGCGCACCAATTCTGCCGTACCTTGCAAGATCAGCAACACACCAGCAAGCGGGATCAGGGTCTTGAAGAAATAGATTTGAATACGCGCTGGTGAATTCCAGCTGACTTCTTTGTAGCGCCAGCTGTCCGAAGCGATTTCCCAGCCAAACCAGAATAGCGCCAGCATGCCGGGGAAGAAGAAAATCAAATAGAGAACAAAATCAACGCGGGCCTGCCATTTCACCGGAAATAGCCGGTAAAGAACATCGCCGCGGACATGGGTGTCCTGCGCTAACGCATATGGCCCCGCCATCAAGAACAGCGCCCCATACATTTGAATCATCATGTCAAACGCCCAAACGGTGGGAGCGTTCAAAACATAACGAACGAAAACTTCATAAGACACTGAAAACGTCAGCACCAGAATGCACCAGCCAAAGGCACGGCCAAACCAGATACTCAAGCTTTCAATGGCATAAACAAATTGTGTCATCCATGTCTCCAGAACATGCGAACAATAAATCCAGAAGGCCGCAAGCGGCCTTCTGGACATGATATTTCAAACCGCGACGGTCTAGCCGAAATGGTGATTATAAGCCAGCTTGTAATCAGGCTGGTTCAGGTTCAGATAGTTCATCACGTCCTTGGCATATGCTTTTTGCGAAGCAATGACTTTGGCGAAGAACTCATCTTCAGCTGACAAACGATCAACAACAACATCCCATGCTTTGAGCTGGGCTTGCATCACTGAATCTGGTGTCCGGTGAACCCGAACGCCACTTTCGTTCTGTAGCTTGATCAAATCATCTGAATAACGCTTTGTGTTGTTCCAGTAGAAGTTTGAATTCTCTGCCTCAGAAGCATATTGCAGAATTGACTGCAGCTCTGATGGAAGCGAGTTGAACTTCTTCTTGTTGAAGGTCACTTCAAAGAATTCCTGTGACTGGTGGAATGATGCCAGATGATAGTCTTTCGACACATCCTGCATACCAAAGTCACGGTCAGATGTCGGGTTGTTGAACTCGGCCGCATCAATCAGGCCAGATTTCATTGCTGGCTGGATTTCACCACCAGGCAACTGAACAACAGACATGCCCATTTCCATCAAAACGTCCGCAGCCAGACCAACAGTCCGGTATTTCAGGCCGCTCATCTGTGAAGCGTCTTTGATTTCTTCTTTAAACCAACCAAGTGGCTGTGCTGGCATTGGGCTGTTGAAGAATGAAACAACATTCAGGCCAAGCTTACCCATCAGCTCATTGAACAGCTCCATGCCGCCGCCATAATGGCACCAGCCGAGAACTTCTTGTGAAGACCAACCAAAACATGGGCCAGTTCCAAACAATGAAGCTGTCTTTGATTTTGAATACCAGTAAGCTGGGACATAATGCGCAGCGTCAAGAACACCGCGATGCACAGCGTCCTGCATCTGGCTTGTTTTCACAACAGCGTTAACTGACAGAAGATCAATTTTCAGATCTTTACCAGCCATTGCATGCACGCGATCAACATATGATTTTGCATTTTCAAGGAAAATACCGCCGCCCCAGGCTGCTTGCATTTTCAAAGTCACAGGTGCCGCATTCGCGATAGACGGCGCTGCAAGTGAACCAACCGCAGCCGCACCGGCTACTGCTGAACCACGCAGGAATTTTCTTCTGTTCAAATCAGACATTTATTTCCTCCAAGTTATCGAAATCGGCTTTGCCCGCCGATTTTGTGGTGGGCAAACTTAGCGTGAACCAGTAGTTTATCAATCAATAAATTAGGTTTGCCAAGGAAAATGTCGTTTATCCAACCCAATGTTGCAAGGCCAAAAAAAGATGTATTGGAAAAAATAATTCTACTTTTGAATAGCTTCCTGCGATTTCGTGTTTGTTTGCCGGTTGATAAACGAAAAGGCAAACCATGCAGTTGTCGGGGCTTAATCGCAGTCACAAACCTACTGAATCTGAAAACGACCAGAATCACCCAGCCAAAATGATCAAGCTGCTGCCAAAACGCTGAAAAACACGCGCCGCTGGCGACCAATCACCTGTTCAAATCGAAAATCGATCCGCCCGAAAAGGTGCCGGGTCAATCGGCGGCGGCGTCTCTTTTATCAAGGCTGCCAATAGCAATGCCGATCCGGGTGCCATCGACAGACCAATATGATGATGCCCGAAATTGAACCACAGCCCATCATGGCGCGGTGCGGCACCAATCATTGGCAGCGAATCAACAAGCGTTGGTCGCCGCCCCATCCATGGCGTGTCTTCGATCTGCTTGCCGAGCTTGACCGCCTCGCCCGCCAAGGCAGCTGATCGGGTGATTTGCCCAAAATTGGGTGGGGCGTCACGATCGGTCAATTCAACGCCTGATGTCACCCGCAAACCCTGCCGCATTGGCGCGACAACAAAGCCACCTTCAACATCAAGAACGGGCCTTGTGACCATTGGCTGATCGCCAGCTTCGAAATGCAGGTGATAGCCCCGTTCCCAAGCCATCGGAATATCATAGCCAAGCCAGCCAGCAATTTCGGCCGACCATGCCCCTGCGGCCAGCACAACATCATCACTGTGAAATGATGTATCATTGTCACCTCGCACCTGCCAACCATCATCACCGCGCGCCAGACCGGTTATGGTCACGCAATCAACAACACCGCCGGCCGCTTTGAATAACGCAAGATAAGCATCAGTCAGATCAGCGGGGCTGGACACGGCACAGGTCTCATCCATCAGCACGCCCTTGTGGTAGATTGGCGCAAGCCCAGGTTCGATTTGCCGGATTTGCTCGCGATCAAAGACCGAAAATGAAACCCCGACCTCGCGCATGATTTCGATTTCAGCCGCATAATTGGCAAAGCCTTTTTCGGTTCG
>DFSK01000150.1 GCA_002378605.1 Alphaproteobacteria bacterium UBA3439 | reverse complement strand
GGAGGGTAGAAGTGATGTTGTGATGAACTCGTTCAAGGCCGCCTTATTCTATTCCTGATTTGCGCTAGCGCGATTTGACGCCAATGCTTTGTAAACGCCTGTCCCAAGTGTGATGGCACCAGCAATTATCAGGATCGTGCAAATCGGGCGGGAGAAATAGGTAAGTAGATCGTAATGTACCATCTGCATGCCTTGGGCAAAATTCTGTTCGCCGATCTTGCCAAGGATTATGCCAAGAACGATCCCCGGAATTGAATAGCCTGACCGTCGCAGCAAAAACCCAACAATGCCGGCACCAAACATAACGATGACATCCAGGACAAGTCCGCGCCCGATATATGAACCAATACTTGCGAGAAGTAGGATCATAGGAGCAAGGAAGTGAAACGGGATTTTCATAAGATTTAAGATTACTTTGGTTTCAACTAATCCGATAAACAAAATTGACACGTTGGCGTAGAACATTGCAGCAAAGACAACCCAGATCAGATCTGGTGAATTGTAAAAGACCAGTGGGCCAGGTTCCATATCATGCATCTGGAAGACGGCAACCATCATCGCTGTCAAGGCACCACCTGGCAAACCAAGCGCCAAAAGCGGAATCATTGCCGCGCCAGTGGCCGCATTATTGGCTGTTTCGGATGAAATAACACCTTCAAGATTGCCCTTACCAAATGACTTCTTGTCTTTTGACCAGCGCACCGCTTCGCCATATCCCATAAAGGCAGCAAGTGTTGCGCCAATCCCAGGCAGAATGCCGCAGAAAAAGCCAACAAAAATTGACCGCACAACGGCGATTTTATAACGCCATAATTCCCTGATTGTTGGGAAATCAACGTTGAATTTTGGCGCAGTGTGTTTACCAAAGGCTCGTTTTTCTGCCTGAATAAAGATCTCTGACACGGCAAAAAAACCAAGAATAGCCGGAACAAAGGCGATGCCAGCAGCCAAGTCGCTTAGGCCGAAATTATAGCGGTTGATCCCGCCGACAGGATCTTGACCAATCGTGGCAATTAGTAGGCCAAGAAGAACCGACATCCAGCCTTTCCAGATGGTGTTGCCGCCAACCGAAGAGGCTACGGCAAGGCCAAAGAAAACTAGGGCAAAAATTTCAGGTGGCCCAATATTGCGAATGGCCCATTGCGCTAAAGGCTCGGTCGCTGCCATCATCACCAATGCCGACGCGGTGCCGCCAATGGCCGAACACAAAACAGCAGCGCCAACAGCCTTGCCAGCGAGGCCTTTTCGGGTCATTGGATAACCATCAAAGGCCGTAGGAGCATTTTCAGGTGCGCCCGGAATGTTAAACAGAATCGCGGTGATTGCGCCGCCATACGTGCCGGTACAATAGATAACCGCAAAAAGCATCACGCCTTGCGATGCCTCAAGCCCAGCCGTGAAGGGGAGAAGTATCGCAGCAAGTGTAAGCATGCTGACCCCGGGGATGGCGCCAAACAACATGCCGCCGATAACACCAAAAACAAAAATGCCTATGGTGACAGGATCACCAAAAAGAGCAGCAGTCCCGGCAAGAAAATTTTCAATCATGAGAACAAATCCAATATCTAGAACATGTGTTGCAGCTGGTTATTCATGCGAAGCATGAAAGCGCTGAAGTCATAGAATGGTGAAACGGTGCCTTGGGGCAGGGGAGCATTCAGCACAATCATAAAAAGGCCGATAAGAATTGCGTAGATTAGTGCAGAAATACCGATGATCCATTTGATGCGTCGTTCGCCAAGCAAAACAATCACAAGTGCGGCAAAAATGGGGGTCGCCGCGTAAAACCCGACTGGCTTCAGAGACCAAGCATAAATGAGTGGCAAAAGAACAAAAGCAACAATATTTAAAACTGATGAAATGGATTTCTCCACATCGTCAAGTTCATTGTCGGTAACGCCAACACGGCCATCTTGCGCGCTGGATCCATGTGTTCTCTGGTGAAAAATATTGCCAATAACAACCAGCACAAGCATCAAAATGACGGCGCGGGGCCAGCCTGTTGCGCCAAATTTATAAATCTCGATACCTTGATTGAATTCAAATGAAAAAACAAAAAATATTAACGCTATGGACGTCCAAATTGCGGCTTCCAAAATCTGAAATTTAGATAAGTTACCCATACCCGTAATCCTTTAATGCCCTGTGGTAGAGCTACCACAGGGCAAGAGTTTAATTAGCTGTCACGGAATGGCTTACTTAACGGCCATTCCCATGTTTTTGTAGACTGTGCGGTACTGTTCAATTGACTGACCGATTAGCTTTCTCGCTCCATCAGTGTCGCGATAGCTATCGATAACGGTCATGAACTTTGATTCGTTATATTTCTGATAGCTGTCCTGACAATAGCCACGCTGGAACGCCCACTGGAGCCATTTCACACGGTCTGCAGGTGCCTTTGCATTGACATAAAAGCCACGGAAACGCAGTAGGGGCTCAAAACTCATGCCCATTTCAACATGAGTTGGAACATCGGCAAATGCCTTTGGACGCTCGCCAAACACAGTTAGGATTGGCTTGAAATTGCCTGCATCGAGGAATTTCTTGACGTCGCCTGGCTGCTCAAACAAAGCGTCAACCTGACCACCAAGAAGCGCACCATAACGAGGGGCGCCCTTGTCAAAAGAAATTTGCTGGATTTCCATGCCAGTTGCGTCAGTAATGAATTTCATTGTGACGCGTTCCATTGACCCTTCAGCAGAGACGTTGGCGATAGTTGCTTTGCCGCCCTGTGCCTTTACCCAAGCAACAAATGACTTCCAGTCGCTAAACCGATCTTCATTAGTGCGGATGTAAATCTGCGAGAAGGTTACTTGCGAAATGACTAAAGGAATGAGATCTTTGCCTGGGTGTACTTTTGAGGAATCAAGTGCATGTGCAGATGATGCATCGTCGATATGCTCGAGAACATTATAGCCATCTGCTGGGGCAGCCATATAGGCTGTGGTGCCAACTGAACCTGATCCACCTGGTTTGTGGTCGCGGTTGATGTCAACGCCCGTAAGGTCAGTAACGGCTTTGGCCATTGCAGCTGCAACCTGGCCAGAACCACCACCCGGGCCATAAGGAACAATCATTGTCAATGCACGGTCAGGAAACCCGCCCGGCTTTGTCATGCTTTCTTCACTAACTTTACATTTAAAGCCATGCCCGCCAGCAAAACTTGCTGTTGACACGCCCGTTACCATGCCAGCAAGCAAAACGCCTGTTGCAATAGATTTTACGATTTTCACAATTTCCTCCGTATTAGATTTTTATGATCAACAGTGTGGCCTATTAAAACGAAAATGCAAACATTTCGTAACATTGCACTCAAAAAAATGCTCCATGAATGCCTTTTTCGACAGAACCAAACATGGCCTTCGGCTTTAGCGAACAAATCACCTGTCAATTAATGTGTCGGGGTTTCCGAAACCAACAAAATGACAGTGCCTTTCGGTCTATGAAGATCTGTGGTTGGCCGCCTTACGACACCATATCAAGAAGCTTCATGCGCTGAACTTTGCCTGACGGGCCTTTTGGCAAATCTTCCAGAAAATAAATGTGATCCGGTGTTTTATAGGCACCGATCCGGCTTGTGCAAAAGGCACGCAATTCATCTTCTGAAATGGTTTTGCCGTCTTTGAGCCGAACACAGGCTTCGACGCGCTGTCCGTAATCTTTGCAATCACGGGCAAAGGCAGCTGCTTCTAAAACAGCGTCATGTTCCAGCAAGGCTTCGTCAATTTCGCGTGGTGCGATATTTTCACCACCTTTGATGATCAGCTCTTTGATCCGGCCAGTGACAAAAATAAATCCATCTTTATCCATGCGCCCCAGATCGCCGG
>DFSK01000067.1 GCA_002378605.1 Alphaproteobacteria bacterium UBA3439 | reverse complement strand
GATACTTCAAGATATTCAAGCGTTCGCGCCAAATAGATCGACGGATTGAATCCAAGACGGTAAACCCCGACAAGATAGCCGCCAAAAACGCCAATCACATCACCAACAAGAACCAGAAACGGCAAGCAGATCGTCCCTGCCAGCAAACGTGGCGCGACAAGATACTGCATCGGCCGAGTTGATAAAGTGTCTAGCGCATCAATCTGATCAGTGACCCGCATCGTGCCAATTTCGGCAGCCATCGAGGCGCCGATCCGTCCGGCAACCATCAATCCGGCCAATACAGGCCCTAATTCGCGTGTGACCGATAGCACAACTACCGTTGCCACCGTGTCTTCGGCCGAAAAGCGGGCAAAGCCGGTATAGGATTGTAACGCCAGAACCATACCCGAAAACAGCGTTGTCAACCCAACAACAGGAAGCGAAAAATAGCCAATATCAATGATCTGGCGAAGCAGCTGTTGCCAATAATAGGGCGGCGTGAAAATCCAGCGAACGGCGGTTATAGAAAACAGCGTGATCCTGCCGAATGCGGCAAGGAAATTAAGGGCGGTGCGACCTATATTTTGGACAAAGCCATGCATATGTCTGAAAACCGTCCTCGACAACTGAAGAAAAGACCGCTTTTGTTATGCCGATATTTGCCTTTTTTGGCTATAGGAAATCGGCCCGCTTTCCGAAAATTGATGCAAAATGGGGCGCGGGGCGACGATATCACAATGATGGCGGCTAGGGCGCAGTGGTTTTTGCCTGAATTGCTATTGACCGCCGTGATAATGCCAATCGGCGCGTCGGCCCAACGTCGTCATGATTTCATAGGAAATCGTGCCGATATCTGCGGCCATTGCCTCAATCGGGTAATCATCATGAATCAGGGCCGCTTGATCAACGCGAAGGCTGTTTTGGTCAAGATCGGTTACATCTACGGTGATGCTGTCCATTGAAACGCGGCCAATGACCGGAGCGGTTTTACCGCCAATTGAAACGGTTGCTTTGCCGCCAAGCTGTCGGCGATAGCCATCTGCATAGCCGACGCCGATGGTCGCAATGCGCGATTGCCGTTGCAGTTCAAAGGTACCGCCATATCCAACACGATCGCCAGCGGCGGCTTGGCGGATTTGCAGGATTCGGGCTTGCCAGTCAAAGACGGGTTGAAGATCGGGAATTCTGGTTTCGAGCGGGTGAACACCATATAGCGCGATTCCCGGACGGGTCATTTGGAAATGATAATCCTTGCCCAACAAACAACCAGCACTATTGGCAAGACTGGCAGGAACGCCGCTAAACCAGCTTCGCAATTCATTGAAACTGGCCAATTGCCGCGCATTTGCCGGATCGTCAACTGCCTCGCCCGATACCAGATGGCTCATCACATAGGCAATATCCAGCCCGTCAAGCGCGCCGCGATTCTGAATCAACCAATCAGCCTGATCACCATCAAGCCCCAGCCGCGTCATGCCCGTGTCGAAATGCAGCAAGGCTGGCAATGTCATGCCGGTTTTATTGGCAAAAAGCCGCCAACGGCTAATTTGTTCAAGATCATTGAGAACCGGTATTAATTGATTCGTGGCAAGCGCATCTTCTTGGCCGCGTTGCGCGCCATGAAGAACCATAATGGGCATATCATCTCTGCTGATTTTATTGAAATGCTGTCTTAATTCAATGGCTTCACCAAGGCTTGCCACAAAGAAAAGCTCGCATCCCGCCGCCGCCAAAGCCGTTGCGACAGCGACGCTACCAAGCCCATAGCCATTCGCCTTGACCATTGCGGCGGTCTTTGTTGATGGTGCGGATAGGCTGTTGATAAACCGCCAATTGGCAACAATGGCGTCAAGATTGACGGTTATTGTGCTATCAGCATATCCAGATTGGCGTTTTGTCATGATGGCCTAGAACCCCTCGGGAAGGTGGGTGCTTTCGGTCAAATCAGTAAAATGGGTAAAGCGCTTTTCAAAATGCACCTGAACCGATCCTGTTGGGCCATGACGCTGTTTGGCGACGATCACTTCGGCCTTATTTTCAGAATTCTGCATTTTCCGCAGCCAATCATCATGCCGCAAATTGAAAGTGTCTTCGGATTCTTCCATTTTGCGTTCAGGTTCGCGTTTGTTCAGATAATATTCTTCACGGTAAACAAACATAACGACATCGGCATCCTGCTCGATTGACCCAGATTCGCGCAAATCGGCGAGGTTTGGCCGTTTGTCTTCGCGCATTTCAACAGCACGCGACAACTGCGACAGCGCCACAACAGGTACATTCAAATCCTTGGCAATGGCTTTGAGTGTCCGGCTGATGTTTGAAATTTCCTGAACGCGGTTTTCAGATTTGACGCCAAGCTGCGGGGTCAATAGCTGAAGATAATCGACGATGATAAGCCCAAGGCCGGAAGTCCGTTTTAACCGGCGCGCGCGGCTGGCAAGCTGCGAGACGGAAAGTGATGGAGTGTCATCAATAAAGAACGGGGCGCTTGAAATCGCATTGCTGGCGCTGACGAGTTGATCGAATTCAGTACTATTCAGCTTGCCACGGCGGATTTGCTCTGAATCAACCTGTGCCCGTTCTGACAAAATGCGCGTTCCAAGCTGTTCAGCCGCCATCTCGAGCGAGAAAAAAGCAACCGGAACTGCGGTTTCACCGGTTCGCGTCGTGACCGCCGCGTGAAAGGCGATATTTGTGGCAAGGGCGGTTTTACCCATGCCTGGACGTCCGGCCAGAATAATCAGATCGGATTTATGCAAACCACCAAGAAGGTTATTCAGGTCGGTCAGGCCGGTGCTTGTGCCTGACAGATGCCCATCACTTTTACGGGCAAGGTCGGCTTGGGTGATACTGCCGCTGATAACCGAGTCAAAACCGCGAAGGCCAACGCTGGTACTGTCAGTATCGGCAAGCCGGAATAATTTTGATTCGGCGGTTTCAATTTGTTGATGAGCGGGAACGTCAACTTCGGGATGGCTGGCATCGAGAATCACTTCATCGCCAATCAAAATAAGCTGGCGACGGACATGCGCTTCATGAATGATTTTTGCGTAATCGGGCGCCTGCGTGATGCTGATAACGCCATCGGCCAGTTCGGATAAATAAGATTCGGCGCTATCGCTCTGAAAATCTTCACTATCGGTGAAAAAGCTTTTCAAGGTTACCGGATTGGCCAATTGCCCACGTTCGACAAGCCGCTGCATTGTCGAGAAAATGCGACCATGAAACGGATCATAGAAATGGTCGGCAAGCAGCCGGTCATCAATCCGTTCAAGGACACTGTTATCCAGCAGAACCGCGCCAAGCAGATTTTGCTCGGCCTGTAAATTGTTCGGCATCGTGCGTGACGGCGGTGTACTGCCAGACCCGGGAAAGGTTTTTATGTTGGAATTTTCATCAGCCATAGCCTGTTATAGCAGGCTCAATTTGTGAATGTGCTATGTTAATCTTGGGGATGTTGGGGATAAATCTGAAAAGGATTGGTTTTTTCACAAAAAAAACCGGAGACAAGGCTCCGGTTTTGATTTGATCTGTTTTACACAGATGATGTTCTGACCTGACTAGCTTGCGCTTTCGTCGCCTTCGGCAGCTTCGGCTTCAGTAGCTTCACCTTCAACGGCTTCCACTTCAGCTTCAGCAGCTTCTGGTTCGTCATCTGTGATCTCACCAGTGACGGCAATGCCTGTTTTAAGCTGGGTCTCAGCTTCGGCAAGCGAGCGGGCGATATTGACGATAACTGTCACCAAAACTTCAGGGTGAAGCCGGATCCGTGCCTCGGTAAGGCCCAAGGTCTTGATTGACCGATCCATGATCACCTGATTGCGGTCGATGGTGAAACCAGCTTCGGTAACCGCATCAGAAATATCGCGTGATGTGACTGAACCAAATAGCTGGCCCATTTCCGAGGCGGCGCGCACCATGTTAACAGCGAGGCCCTTCATCTTGCCAGCTTCGGTCTCGGCGTCTTTACGAAGTTCAAGATTATTTGCTTCACGCTGGGCGCGTTCGGCTTCAAAGCGTTCGGTGTTGGCTTTGGTTGCCCTCAGAGCCTTGCCCTGCGGGATGAGGAAATTGCGCGCATAACCGGTTTTCACATTGACGAGATCGCCCATCTGACCCAGTTTTTCGATACGCTCAAGAAGAATGATTTGCATTTTGATGTCTCCTTAATTCTGGCAATGCTTATGCTGTTACATAAGGCATCAGAGCCAGAAAGCGTGACCGCTTGATGGCAGTGGCAAGTTCACGCTGTTTTTTTGCAGAAACAGCAGAGATGCGTGACGGAACGATTTTCCCGCGCTCGGATGTGTAGCGGGCAAGAAGCTTTGTATCTTTATAATCGATCTTTGGCGCATTCGGGCCAGAAAACGGGCATGCCTTGCGGCGGCGGTTAAATGGCTTGCGTACAGCTTCGCGCTTGATTTCCAACTGAGTCATTGATTAACCCTCACTTTTTTCGTCATCGGCGCTGTCATTGCTTTCAGCTTTGCCTACGTTGCGGTCGCCGCTATCACGGTCGTCGCGATCATCGCGTCCACCGCGAGTTGGCCGCTCGGTCTTTACCTGCATCATGATTGATGGGCCTTCTTCGACCTCTTCAATCCGGATGTTTAAAAAGCGCAGAACATCTTCATTCAGACCCATGATGCGCTCATATTCTTTTAGCGCTTCTGGCCCGGTTTCAAGATTGAACATGACATAATGGCCCTTCCGGTTCTTTTTGATCCGGTAGGCAAGAGCACGAAGGCCCCAATATTCACGTTT
>DFSK01000059.1:8089-18052 GCA_002378605.1 Alphaproteobacteria bacterium UBA3439 | reverse complement strand
GATCGTGATCTGCATCTGCTTCGGCGTACCGATGCCCGCTATCATGTTGCCCATATCTCAACGCGCGCCGGAATCGAGGCAGTTCGCCAAGCAAAAGCCGAAGGTCTGGCCGTTACCGCCGATACATCCCCCCCCTATTTCTTGCTCAATGAACTGGCAATCAGCACCTATAACACCGCATTCAAGCTGTCGCCGCCATTGCGAAGCGAAGATGACCGTCAGGCGGTGATTGAAGGAATTGCTGATGGCACGATTGACGCCATTTCATCTGACCATATGCCCGTTGACCGCGACGCCAAAATGCAGCCCTTTGGGCCGGCACAGCCGGGCGCATCAGGCGTTGATACCCTGTTGGCACTTAGCCTTACCCTTGTCCATCAAGGCCATATTTCCATGACCCGCATGATTGAGGCGCTAAGCCTTGCGCCTGCGTCTATTCTGGATATGGCTGGTGGCACGCTAAGCCCGGGCGGTGCAGCCGATTTTATCTTGTTCCGGCCTCATAGCAGCTGGATCATTGCCGGTGCGAATTTCAAATCAGATTCGCGGATCACGCCTTTTGAATCGCATCCGGTGCAAGGCATTGTTGACGCTACCTATGTCGATGGCGCCGCGATATTCCTGCGCCAATAAACGGGCCGGAACAGCTTTAATCAGGAACGATAAATAAATGTTTGATGATGTCGGGTTGCTTTTCCTTGTCGCGTGTTTTTCCTATGGGCTTGGCAGCATTCCCTTTGGCCTGATTCTGACAAAACTGGCCGGTGCTGGCGATATTCGGCAAATCGGTTCAGGCAATATTGGCGCAACAAATGTGCTGCGAACCGGCAATAAAAAACTAGCTATTGCAACCTTGATTTGTGACGCCAGCAAAGGCGTTGCCGTGGTTTGGCTTGTTGGCCAGTCAGCCACGCCAGCCTTGACAGCCCTTGCCAGCATTCTTGTCGTGGCAGGCCATTGTTTTCCAATTTGGCTGAAGTTCAACGGCGGCAAAGGCGTTGCGACCAGCCTTGCCGTTTTGGCGGCGCTTGATCTACGGCTTGGTGCGGTTTTTGTGTTTGTCTGGCTTTTGACTGCATTTTTATCGCGCTATTCGTCATTATCGGCATTATTGGCAATGGCGGCTTGTGTTGTGGCGGGATTCGGTTTGCTTGAGTCCAACATGATCAAAATTGCCATTTTGGTGCTTGGCGGCATTGTGTGGAGCCGTCACCATACGAATATTGGTCGTCTATTATCAGGCACAGAAACCAAAATCGGCGCAAAAAAATCCTAAAATAACCCGTCCAAAGGGATAATCATTTTCGATTAACTCTTTGTTAAATCGATGCCTTTAAAATTTAGGCATGGATGAACGTGAAAAACTGGCGCGGATTCGGTTGATCCAAACGCGCCATATCGGGCCAATGACATTCAGTCTTTTGATCCAGCGTTATGGAAGCGCAGTTGCCGCGCTTGCGGCCATTCCTGATCTTGCTGCGCGTGGTGGGCGCAAGCTTTCGATTGCAAGCCTTGCCGATGCCAAGGCCGAACTTGCCGCCAATGATACTGCTGGCGCCAAGCTAGTCTGGCGAGACGGCGATTCCTACCCGCTTCGTTTGGCCCAGTTCGATGACGCGCCAGTTACTTTATCGGCGCGTGGCAACCTGCATTTGCTGCACCAGCCGATGATCGCGCTTGTTGGAGCACGCAATGCTTCGATCAATGCAATTCGCCATGCCGAGTCTCTGGCGCGCGAGCTTGGCGAGGCAGGCTATGTCATTGTGTCCGGCATGGCTCGCGGTATCGATGCGGCTGCCCATCGCGGCGCCATGGCAACTGGCACGATTGGTGTGATTGCTGGCGGCATTGATATTATCTATCCACCGGAAAATCGCGCTCTGTTTCGCCAGATTGTTGATGAAGGGCTGCTTTTGGCCGAAATGCGCCCAGGTACAGCGCCGACCCCGCGTCATTTTCCGACACGCAACCGGATTATTGCCAGCCTTGCGCTCGGGGTTGTGGTGATTGAGGCAGCATCCAAATCTGGATCACTTATCACCGCGCGTGAAGCGGGCGAACGCGGCAGTGAAGTGATGGCCATTCCCGGATCGCCACTTGATCCAAGATCAAATGGTTGCAACCAGCTCATCCGCGATGGCGCAACACTTGTACAAGATGCATCTGATATCATCGAGGCTGTTGGCCAGCGTCGCACCGTTGAAGTGCCGCCCAAGAAAACAATATGGATCAAAATGCCGCAAACTAAATTGACTGACGCAGAAATTTCAAAATGCCGCGAGATCATCATTTCAGGGCTTGGCGGCGACCCCGTTGATGTTGACGACCTCATTGCGTGGTGTGACAAGCCATCGGCGGTCGTCTGGGCGGCCATTCTTGAATTAGAATTGGCGGGTCAATTAACACGGCATTATGGCAATCGCGTGTCACGCCAATTTGAATTTTAGACGGTCTGATTAAAAAACAGTGGCCATCACCAGCAGCCAACCAATCATGCCAAAAGGCTGAATTGCCCTTAAAACAGGCTAAATTCCAAAAAATCCACGAGAAATTTTGACAAAATCAATTTTTGCCTTTATCGCAAGCCCTTCACAATATAGTAGGGACAAGTGATGAAAGTCGTCGTTGTCGAATCTCCAGCCAAGGCCAAGACCATCAACCGTTACCTCGGTGATGGCTATAAGGTGCTTGCGTCTTACGGTCATGTTTGCGATCTGCCAAGCAAGGACGGATCCGTATTGCCTGACAATGACTTTGAGATGAAGTGGCAGATTTCAAGCGGGTCTGAAAAACATCTAAAAGATATCATTGCCGCGCTTAAGGGCGCTGACAAATTGATCCTTGCGACTGACCCTGACCGCGAAGGCGAGGCCATTAGCTGGCATGTTCTCGAACAATTAAAAAATACCAAGCATCTGAATGGTGTTGATGTTGAACGCGTTGTCTTTAACGAGGTCACCAAAACCGCCATTCTTGCCGCAATGGATAATCCGCGTCAGCTGGATGTTGAATTGATTGATGCCTACCGGGCACGACGCGCGCTTGACTATCTTGTCGGCTTTTCAATTTCACCCGTTTTATGGCGTAAATTGCCCGGATCAAAATCTGCTGGACGCGTGCAATCAGTGGCACTTCGGCTGGTCTGCGAGCGTGAAGCCGAGATCGAAGCCTTTCAATCACAAGAATATTGGAGCGTTGAAGCGGCGCTTGGCCTTGCCACTGGTGACAATTTCACTGCGCGGCTGACCCATTTGGACGGCACCAAGCTTGGCAAGCTCGGCATCACATCCGAAGCCGAAGCCACCCAAGCCGTCACGGCGATTTCAGCTGCTAAGCTTGCCGTTCAATCGGTCGAGACCAAGCGCGTACGCCGCAACCCGCAGCCGCCCTTTACCACATCAACCCTTCAACAAGAGGCCTCGCGCAAGCTCGGCTTTTCAGCAAGCCGCACGATGCAAATCGCGCAAAAGCTATATGAAGGCATCAATATTGGCAGCGAAACCACTGGCCTGATCACCTATATGCGAACCGACGGTGTTCAGCTGGGCGGCGAAGCTATTGCTTCGATCCGCCAGAATATTGACCAACGTTTCGGCAAGCGTTACCTGCCAGATGCGCCGCGCATCTATAAAACCAAGGCCGCAAATGCCCAAGAAGCGCATGAAGCGATCCGCCCAACCGAAATTTCGCGCCATCCTGATGAAATGCGGGCCTTTCTTGATCATGACCAGTCGCGGCTTTATGAGCTGATCTGGAAACGCGCCATCGCCAGCCAGATGCAATCGGCCGAGCTTGACCAGACCGGCATTGATATCGGTGATGCGGCAAACAGCGTTACATTACGCGCCAGCGGTCAGGTGATGGTTTTTGACGGCTTTTTGTCGGTTTACCGTGAAAGCAAAGACGCCGCACAAGACAATGGCAACGGCAATGCCGACAAGGCCAATGGTGATGGCGAAGATAATACCGCCCTTTTGCCAAGCATGGCCAAAGGCGATCACCTCACAACCATTAGCGTCACGCCGGAACAGCATTTCACCCAGCCACCACCGCGCTTTACCGATGCCAGCCTCGTCAAACGAATGGAAGAGCTGGGCATTGGCCGTCCATCCACCTATGCGTCGATCATTCAGGTTTTGCAAAACCGTGATTATGTCATCAAGGATAAAGGCCGGTTCATTCCCGAAGATCGGGGGCGGTTGGTATCAACTTTCCTTGGTAATTTCTTTGATCGCTATGTTGAATATGATTTCACTGCCCAGCTTGAGTCCCAACTTGACGAAGTTTCGGCTGGAAATCTCGATTGGAAAACGCTGCTAGCGCATTTCTGGGGCGATTTCAAAACCGCCATTGACGGCACCAAAGATCTGACAATCACCAATGTTCTTGATGTTCTTGACGAAGAATTGGGGCCGCATTTCTTTCAGGCTGATGAAACCGGCGCGTTAAAACGAAGCTGCCCGAATTGTGACAATGGGCGTCTTGGCCTAAAGCTTGGAAAATTTGGCGCCTTTGTTGGGTGTTCAAACTATCCTGAATGTAAATTTACCCGCCAGCTAACAAGCCAGAATGACAATGCTGCTGGTGAGGCGCCATTGACCGATAAAGAGCTTGGCCCTGATCCGGTTTCCGGCCTTCCCGTCTATTTGCGGAACGGGCCATATGGCCCCTATGTTCAAATTGGTGATCCTGAAGCCAAAAAACCAAAACGTGCATCTTTGCCAAAAGGCACAAGCGCGTCTGCTCTGGATTTAGAAGCTGCACTTGGCTTGCTGGCGCTGCCACGCGATATTGAACCGCACCCAGAAACTGGCGATATGATCCAGGCTGGTCTTGGCCGGTTTGGCCCCTATTTGAAATATCAGGGTAAATTTACCAGCCTACCACCTGACGATGATGTTCTTGAGATAGGCATTAACCGTGCTGTTGACCTTCTGGCTGAGGCTGCCAAAAAGGCAGGTCGCTTGCTTGGCGCGCATCCATCCGGCGGTGAAGTTCATGTCAAAAAGGGCCGGTTTGGCCCCTATGTCGAACATAACAAGCTTCGTGCCACTTTGGGTAAAGCCCATGATATCGCTGATATCAGCCTTGAAACAGCGCTAGAATTGCTGGCAGCTAAGGCAGCTAAAGGCCCGACAACACCAAAGAAAGCCGCGCCAAAGAAGAAAGCTGCTGCGAAAAAAACGGCAACGAAAAAAACCGCCGCCAAAAAAGCGGCCACAAAAAAGACAGCGACCAAAAAAGCAGCAACGAAAAAAGCCGCTACAAAGCAGAAAGCGGTCTAAATGGCGTATGAACCGGGTGAGTCCCGCCCAGATAATGCGCCGGAAAAAGTGGCTTTGCCCGATGAGGCAACGGTTCTTGACTATATCAACAGCTGTGCTGTCCCGCCCAGCCTTCGCGATATCACCCGTGCCTTTAAGATTGGGCAGGATCAACGCGCCTCAATGCGCCGTATGCTCCGCGATATGGCCGAACGCGGGATTCTAGCCGGAGATCGCCGCGGCATTGCCGCCCCCGACACTTTGCCTGAAGTCGCCGTGCTTGAACTCACCGCGTTTGATGACAATGGCGATGGCATGGCGCGTCAGGCCGGAAATGATGATCAAAACCAGCCCGAAATCCGCGTTATTTTAAGCCGCCGTGCAGGGCGTGCGCCCGCTGTTGGCCAACAGGTGCTTGCCCGCCTTGCCCGTGTCGGCCCCGCCTTGTATGAGGCACGCATCATCCGCGTTCTTGACCGCCAGCAAAAACGCCTTTTTGGCGTTGTTGTTCCAGCCGGAAAAGGGTTTCGCCTGCAACCTGCCGATCGCGGCAAACGTGACAGTCTTGTTTTAACAGCAAATGATAAAATCACCCTTCATCCTGGTGATTTGGTCGAGGCTGAGTTGCTGCCCTCGCGTGGCTATATTGGCAAAAATGCGCGGGTCATCACCAATCTTGGTAATGCGGGATCACCTGGTGCTTTTAGCGCGCTTGCCCTTGCCGAATTTAACATCAGGCACCAATTCCCCGATGCAGCAATTAGCGAATCACAGGGATTAAAGATCCCGCCCGTTAAAGGCCGGCGTGACCTTCGCGATCATCCGCTGGTGACAATTGACGGCGCCGATGCCCGTGATTTTGACGATGCGGTTTTTGCCGAGCCAGCAGAAAATGGCGGTTGGCGTCTTCTTGTCGCCATCGCCGATGTATCGCATTACGTCCGCCCCGACAGCGCACTTGATAGCGAAGCACGCAAACGCGGTAATTCGGTCTATCTTCCCGATCGTGTTGTGCCAATGCTTCCCGAAGCGATTTCGAATGATCTATGCTCGCTGCGGCCGCATGAAGACCGTGCGGCAATGGTGGCGGAAATTCACATCGATAAAGATGGCAAACGCCAATCACATCACATTGAACGCGCCTTGATCCGGTCACATGCCAGATTAACCTATGATCAGGTTCAGGCTGTTTTTGATGGGGTGATGGATGAGGCTGATTGCGATGTGCCACACGGATGCCTTCACGCATTGTTTGGTGCATGGCGGGCGCTTGATCAAGACCGGCAAGAACGCGAACCCTTGGCGCTTAATCTCAAAGAACGCCGTGTTGTGATGGATGAAACCGGCAAAGCCATTGCCATTTCCCAACGATCGCAAACCGAATCGCAACGCTTGATCGAAGATTTCATGATTGCAGCCAATGTCGCTGCGGCTGATAGTCTGATTGCCAATCGCCAACCATGCGTCTTTCGCATTCATGACACGCCCGACCCTAAAAAAGCGGCAACCCTTACCAAACTTGCCGAATCTGTTGGCGGCAATTTCACCACAGGACAGGTACTTCGCCCCTATCATTTCAACAAAATTCTGGCCCTTGCCGAAAATACCCCTGATGCATTAACCGTGAATGAGGCGGTATTGCGAAGTCAGGCAAAGGCTGTATACAGCATTGATAATATAGGGCATTTCGGATTATCACTTCGCAATTATGCACATTTCACCTCGCCGATCAGGCGTTATGCTGATCTGCTTGTCCATCGTGCGCTTGTTGATGCCGCCGCAGGCCGGAAATCTGGCCCGAAAGACGGCTTAAACGGCATGCCGCTTGATCAGATTGCTGAAATCTGTACGCATATTTCCGAAACCGAAGCCAATGCAGCCGCGGCTGAACGCCGAACCATTGACCGCTTTGCCGCTGCCTTGTTTGAAACGCGGCTAGGCGTGGTGGTCGACGGCGTAATTGTCGCCATTACCGGTTTTGGTGCTTTTATCCGGCTTGAAGATGGCGCCGCTGACGGGTTATTGCCGCTTAACGGCCTTCCTGACGATTATTACGACTATGATGAAGCCTCGCAATCGCTTGAAGGGCGGCATAATGGCTGGCGTTTCGTCATGGGACTATCTTTGCGGGTCAAAGTGACCGAGGTTACACCAGTATCGGGCGGCATTCTTTTGGAATGGGTTGAAGGCGGTCTACAAAGCGAAAAATCTGGCCGCAAATCGGCAAAATACGCAAAAAATCATGGCGCCAACGCATCTGGTCGCAGTGCCAGATCAAAGGCGGCCAATGGCCGCAATGCATCAGGACATGGCAAAGGGCCGAAACGAAAAAGACGATGATCTACGCTTGACATTTGTTGCGATTTACCGCAGTTTGCGCGCAGTTTTACAAGACGGGTCTAACCGAAGACCCCTAATTTAGGAGTATGTGTCATGGCGAAGCCAGCGACCCTGCAAATCAAACTCGTAAGCACAGCTGACACGGGTTACTTTTATGTGACCAAAAAGAACCCGCGCACCAAGCCCGAAAAGCTCGAGCTGAAAAAGTATGACCCGCGCGCGCGCAAGCATGTCATCTTTCGCGAATCAAAAATCAAATAGCCTGACAATCGGGCCAAAAGGCCGGATATGTATTTAGGGCTATCGATTGAAAATAGCGTTGTAAACGCCGCCATCCTGAACGATGGCGGTGATTTTGTTTGGCAAGACAATCATAGCCTTGACCATGACAAGATTTCCAATTTGCTGGAAATTTGCGGCGCCTTAGTCGCAAGCGCGGCCAAAGCGCACCCCACTCTGTCACAATCCATCGCGGTTAGCGCGCAAGGCGGCTTTATCGGCCAGCCAAGCCCGCCTGATGGCCTAAAATGTTTTGCTGGCACCGATTTAAAGGCAAATCTGCAAGCCAGCCTAGGGCGCGCTGTCGCCCTAGCAAGCCCCGGACAAGCCCTCGCCCTCTATGAAAGCCGTTTTGGCGCAGCAAAAGATAGTGCGGTTGCTTGCGCGCTTTATCTCGATAATCATGTTTTTGGCGGCGTGACCTTTGGTCAAAAATTATGGCGCGGCGCCAACCGTATTGTCGGTGCATGGGGCCATACCCCTCTTGCATGGCCGGTGCCGCACGAACTTGATGGGCGCGATTGCTGGTGCGGGCGCACCGGATGCCTTGATTGTTTTTTGTCGCTTGGTGGGCTGGAAACCGAATATCACAATATCACCCAGACACGCCTTGATATCGAGGCGATCGCGGCTGCGGCCGACGCCAGCGATTTGGTCGCATCAAGCGTTCTTCAGGTATTAGACGACCGAATTGGCCGAACCACGGCGATGATCATTAATATGTTTGATCCTGATGTGATTATTCTTGGTGGACGCCTTGCCAGTCTTGACCGACTTTACCAGAACGTGCCGCGCAAATGGCCTGGCTATCTTCTTGTTGAACGCAATGAAACGAAATTGCAGAGAGCCAATCAAGATGCATTTACGCTGGCAAAAGGCGCAGCCTGCCTTGCCGCCGATCCAGCTATTTAGCCTTCATCCCGTCGATCGCCATCACAACTATGGACAGGTTGGCGTTTCGACACTTTCCAGCTTTAGCAATTTGGCAATGATGGTGAAATCACCATAATCAATGACATAACGACGAATGACGCCATTTGGTTGCATCGAATAATGGATTTCATATTCAGGTGCGGCCGCTGTTGCTGCGGGTTTGAAATAGGCAATTTGCACGGGCCAATAGCCGTCTTGGTCAAATTCACCCATCGGAATGGTCGCCTCCTCACCGCGCCACCCACCAATAACCGTATTGGTCGATAACAGCGCATCATCAGGCTTGGCACCGGTAAATACCGACGCGGCAAGTATTGTTTTGCCATTTTCGGCGCTATCAATAATCGCATTCAAATGCCGCATCGGAAAATAGGTATCGGCTGGCAAGGCCACCGCCACCTCATCAGCCATTGAAAAATAGGCATCCCCGCCGCCAGTTTTTATCTCGGCATAGCCGCCAAAATCTTTTGCCGGCTCAAAGCTGCTATTTTCGCTGATGTCGAAACTATACATATCGCCTTTGTCGGATTCCCACGATTCAAAGCGCGACAAAATCCGGTCACGACTGCCTTCTTTTCCACCAAATTCAATAAGATATTCTTCATTAGAACGCCATCCATCACAATCACGATCAAGCGTAAATGCCGATCGGCCACTCACGGCCTGCACATTGGAATTCTGGTCAGCGACGCCAAGCTGCATTTCATAAAATGCACGATGCGGCGTCACCGTTGCGGCAGTGGCCTGATTGGCGAGGCCAATTGCCCCAACCAGCATGTATAGGGCTGTTGTGGCATTTTTGATCTTTTCAGATGGGTTTTGAATATTTGTCATGATCTAGATTTAAGAGCGGTATTAGACGAAATCAATAGGTTTGCCTTTCAGAACCGCGCTTTTTACCGTATATCATCGGGGACGAAGCGAGGTAATTAATGAAACGACATGCCAGCCAAGCGAGCAGCGATGACGCAAATGTGCCAAAGGCGGCACCCCCTATCGCCACAAATGACGATCTAGAAGCCATCTTAACGCAATATCAAAATGCCGAATTTTTGGCGGTTGATACCGAATTTCTACGCGAGCGCACCTATTATCCCCAATTATGCCTGATCCAGATCAGCGATGGCGTTGATGCTGTTGCGATTGA
>DFSK01000059.1:0-7750 GCA_002378605.1 Alphaproteobacteria bacterium UBA3439 | reverse complement strand
CAAGATATGGAAATCTTTTTGCATCTGATGGGCAGCCTGCCTGAGCCAATCTATGACACGCAAATTGCGGCGATGGTTTGCGGGCTTGGCGATCAGGTTGGCTATGACAAGCTGGTCAAGGCCATGCTTGATCATGATATTGATAAAACCTCACGCTTTACCGATTGGTCAAAACGCCCATTAAGCAACCGCCAGATTGTCTATGCGCTTGATGATGTCATCTATCTTGCAAAATTATATCCCTTGATGCGTGCCAAGCTGGAAGCCGAAAACCGCAGCCATTGGCTTGATGAGGAATATGCCAAATCAAATGATCCGGCGACTTATGTCACCGCGCCCGACGCCGCATGGCAAAAGCTAAAGGTGCGGAATATGCGTCCGGCCCCATTATTGCGGCTGATGCATCTGGCAGCATGGCGTGAAAGAGAAGCACAAAGCCGCGATTTACCAAGAAACAGGGTGATCCGTGACGAAACCTTGATTGACCTTGCTGGATCAAACCCCAAAGACCGGAACGATTTTGCCAATATCCGCAATTTCCCGGGCGGCAAAGACGGCAAGCTGGTGACCCCAATTAGCAAGGTTTTGGATATGGTTGCCGCCATGCCATCATCATCGCTTCCCGAAGCGGAAAAACGCAGCCCGGCGAAACGTCCACCTGCCGCCGTGATGGAACTTCTTCGGGTATTGCTGAAGCATGTGACCGACAAGCATGACATTGCGCCACGATTGATTGCCTCTGCGGATGAATTGGAATTGCTGGCAAGCGATGATGAAGCGCCTATTCGCGCGCTAAATGGATGGCGCCGTGAAATTTTCGGTGATCTGGCATTGCGCCTGAAACAAGGGGAAATTGCCCTTGCTGTCAAAAAGGGTCGCATCATTCTGATTGAAAATAACGGCTAGACCGATACGGCCATAAGCCCTAGCTATGGCAATTCATCAAACATGGCCCGCGCCAGCGATACTGACAATGGTTTACGTTCGGCCATTGATCGACGATCAAGCGCGCTGGCAATTTTTTGAACCGCGCTGAATGACCGTTCCATGCGACCCACCAGATAAGCCAGTAATGGCGGCGGCGCCAGCATTTGCCGATCGGCAAAATATTTATCCAAAAGCGCATAAAGCAAATCATCATCGGGCAGATCAATGCGCGCCATATTCACCGCCCGCATGCGTGACCGCAAATCGGGCAATTGCCAATCCATTTGTCCAACTGGCTTTTGTGACAGCAATAGCAACCCGCCCTGATCGGCCGAACAGCGATTGAAGAAATGAAACAATGCTTCTTCATTCCATTTGCCTTCGGCACCGATATTGTCAAATACATAAAAGGCGGATTCAGGCGGCATTTGCCCCGCCTCTAAAGTGACAAATTGATGGCTATTACCGATAAGCGACTGCCAGATTGCTGCAAGATGCGATTTCCCCGCGCCTGATGGCCCAACAAGGTTTAGCGCCCGACAACTGCCCCGCCAATCAGGCCATTGATCAATGGATGCCACGGCCAAGGCATTGCAATCACTGACAATAAAATCAGCACGCCCCGCCAATTGGCGAAATGGCAATTCAAGCGGTAATTGTTTCATATCAATCGGCCCATCGCCCTAGCTGTTTTTCGGCTTGGCTTTGATCAGCAAACGGCCATTATCATCGACAAGCTCTAGCTGATGGGCGGCAAGCGCATTGACCAACGCTTCGCGCGACCCAACAAGCCGTAAAACAACCTGTCCGCCCGTTGTATCAAGCGACAAGATGTCATAGTTTTGAATCACCGCCACAGCATTTAGGGCCGTCAGGCGCTTTGCCCATTCCTTGATTGAAGAAACCGGCATAAAAACCGTTATATTATCGGCTGCAGCATCATCTATCAGATTTGCTATATGCCAGCTTGAATCCATCTTGGCGATAATTTTCTGGCGCATCGCGTCAAGACCATCCTGATCTTGATTGGTCAATACCATCTGATCGTCATATAAAATATCGGTTAGCAATTGGCCGTTTTTATCAAAAAGCCGCACGGTGATCGTGATTACCGGTTTTGACCCATCATAATCGAGGGCGGCCATCACCACCATTACCTGTTCGGCTTTGACAAGGCTGGCAGCCGCGGCCAGTTTGGCCGGATTGGCATCGGCCAGATCTTCGCCGCGAAACTGGCGCTCATTGATCAAATTTCGATCAAGCTGGCGCAATGATAACAGGCCCTTGTAAGACGCCACCGCATCCCACCAGCCCGCAAGCCATTTGTTGTCACGATACCATGCCCGCGCGCCATCGGGGCCTTTCCAAACAGGCACAACCAAAATGGGCGGGCTTTGCAATTCCGACCATTGCAATCCGGCAGCAATCATCGCTTGGCGAAGCCGCGCCGCATCAAAACAGAAATCAAGCGTCGCGATATAGCGTTTTTCCAGATTATTTTCTTTAACAATATGGGTGAAATCGGAAAAATCATCAAGATCATGCGACGCCATGAATTGCGCCCGACCATCGGATGTTGCCAGCAATCGGTCTAGAACGGTTGCAAAAGCGCGTTCTGCGGCATTGCGAATCCCCATATCCCGCGCTTTTGAAGCGGTTTCGGCGCGTTGGTCAATCTGCACGCCAGCAACACCAAATACCGGCTCGTTGCAGCGATTATTGGCCGCCAGAACCGGTTCGCTGACGGCAAGGCCAAACGTCAAAATCACCAGCAATCTAGACTGACGGCGAAATAGTGTGATTAACTGAAAGATAAATGCTGCGCGCATGTCGTCCAATGCCTATTATGCGGGTTGATTCTTTGCCAATTTTAAAACTACCGAACGTAATTCCTTAAATCTTATATCATTCCTAATCATCGAGGCCAGCATGTCTAGCGGACAAAAACAACCTAAATCCCTGAAATATAGCGACGCTGGTGTAGATATTGATGAAGGCGATGCACTGATTGGTGATATCGCCCCACATGCCAAGCGCACAAAACGCGCTGGTGCCAGCACCGACCTTGGCGGGTTTGGCGGTTTATTCGACACCAAAGCAGCCGGTTTCCATGATCCAATTTTGGTCGCTGCTACCGATGGCGTTGGCACCAAATTAGAACTTGCCAAAACCACCGGATTGCATCGCGGCGTTGGTATTGACCTTGTTGCCATGTGTGCGAATGATATTTTGGCACAAGGGGCAATGCCACTGTTTTTCCTTGATTATTTTGCAACAGGAAAATTAGAACGCGACATGGCTGTTGAAGTTATCGCCGGTATTGCCGATGGCTGTGTCGAGGCTGACTGCGCCCTGATTGGCGGTGAAACGGCAGAAATGCCAGGCATGTATCCAACTGGCACCTATGACCTTGCCGGTTTTTGCATTGGCGCTGCTGAACGCGGCACATTATTGTCACCAGGCCAGCCCAAATCGGGGGATGTGGCGATTGGCCTTCGGTCATCAGGCGTTCATTCCAACGGCTTCTCACTGGTTCGCAAAATTATTGATATATCGGGTGCCGCGCTTGATGCGCCTGCGCCCTTTGCCCCTGATCAAGGCAGCCTTGGCGCACAATTGATGGCACCAACACGCATTTATCAAAAGGCAGCGGCAGCCGCGCTTGCAACTGGTGGTGTGAATGGCATTGTTCATGTGACTGGTGGCGGTCTCATCGAAAATCCGCCACGCGTTTATGATGACACGCTGGCATTCGCATTCGATTGTGCGGCCGCGCCTTTACCACCCGTATTTGGCTGGCTTCGCGACCAAGGCCGGATGGAACTTTTTGAACTGGCGCGTACATTCAATTGTGGCATCGGCCTGATTATCTATGTTGCGGCTGATAAGGCTGATGCCGTACTTCAGGCATTGAAAAATGGCCCTGAGCCTGAAGCCCTGATCATCGGCAAGCTTGTCAGCCGTGATGAGGGTGATGCTGTTATTCTGGAAAATAGCGGCCACTGGCTTGGGCAGGCATGATTCGGCTTGCTGTTCTCATTTCAGGGCGTGGCAGCAATATGCTGAGCCTTGCTGATGCCATTGAAAAATACCGAATTGACGCCAAGATTGTCCTTGTGATCAGCAATAAAGATTGTGACGGCATTGCTCTTGCTGCGGCGCGGGGGCTTGCAACCAAAGTGGTGAAACGCAGCGATTTTGACAATCGTCCTGCCCATGATGCAGCCATCGCATCCAGCATCGAAAATTGCCGCGCCGATTATGTGTTTCTGGCAGGTTATATGGCCATTTTAGGGGCTGTATTTGTTGATCAATTTGCCGGAAGGCTGATTAATATCCACCCGTCATTATTGCCCGCGTTCAAAGGGTTAGATACGCATCAACGTGCCATTGATGCTGGCGCGAAAACTCATGGCGTATCAATCCATCTGGTCAATGCCAAGCTTGATGACGGGCCACTGATTTTACAAGCGTCCCTGGCTGTCGATGAAACCGACACTGCCAAGGGGCTTGCTGGCCGCGTTCTTCAGCTTGAGCATCAAATCTATCCTTTTGTTTTGTTCAGCTTGGCCGCGCGGACTGTGACGCTTTTACCCGATGGCGTTGTCTGGCATGCAAAAACACTGGCTGCAGCCCCAGCGGCAATGCAAACTGTTTTGGCGCCTTGTGTGATTTGGCCTGACGTTTCATAGCATCAGTAAAATCGTCAAATTGTCCGGTTGATTTGCCGCGCTTATTCGGTCATAAATCTAGGATGATTTATACGACGGTATGGGGCGTTGCAGGTCAACCATCCCATAAATATACCGTTTTGGGGAAAAGGCATTTATCATGGACACAAAATCACTCGACAAGCAGGACAAGGCACATCTGCAAATCTACCAAAATTTCATGCTTGCTGCGAAAATCGGCATCATTGCGATTGTGGCAACGCTGGTGATCATGGCGGCAACGCTGGTCTAGCTTTGAAAAGGCCGTATTGGCATTTTTCGAGATCAATAAAAAAGGCGGGGCAAACCCCGCCTTTTCTTATGGTCATCAATGATGGTTTATGATGTGATTTCGCATCCGGCAAAGAAATAGGCAATTTCGATGGCCGCATTTTCTGGGCTGTCTGAACCGTGAACCGAATTGGCCTCGATTGATTCGGCAAAATCCTTACGGATCGTGCCATCAGCCGCATCAGCAGGGTTTGTTGCGCCCATGACTTCACGATTGGCAAGAACCGCATTTTCGCCTTCAAGCACCTGAACAACAACCGGGCCAGATGTCATAAAGGCAACAAGGTCGTTGTAAAATGGGCGTTCGGCGTGAACAGCATAAAAAGCTTCGGCTTCGCCTTGGGTTAATTGCTTGCGCTTTTGCGCAACGATGCGAAGACCAGCCGCTTCAAGACGGGCATTAATCTGGCCGGTCAAGTTACGGCGGGTCGCATCAGGTTTAATGATTGAGAAGGTTCTTTCGAGAGCCATTATGCATCCTTTGGTTTTCAGGGCATGGCCCATCGCCACGCCGAATTTAAAAGCTGGAATCTATGCCGCCTTAATACGGCAAGCACCGGCTATGGCACAAGCCAAAAATCAGTTGAGTCGCAGAAAGACCGCCAGCCATAGACAAACTGATCCCGCTTTAGGCCATCTTGTCCCATCCACCTTGCGGATTTTGGGAAAAATAGCCCAATTTATTATTGGCAAGGCCTTGCCATTCTTTCCATTGATCGCGCGCCTGCTGCAATTGCGCATCCGAGCGCCCGTCAAACAGATAAAAACTGCGAGCAATTCCATCCCATGTTGCTGGCACACTGCCATGAAGCAAAAACAGAAATTCCGCCCTTATCGGATTGGCAGCCATATCACTGGAAATCCAAACATTACAATGCTCAACGCCATCCGCATTATCCAGACCATGCGCAAACCATGAATCGGCATCATGGCTCCAAAGCGCATCATCAATGGCGCTTGCCGCTGGCATTGGACATAGGATTAAGGCTTTCTTTTTTGCTGCAAGCGTCTTTTTCAACAGCATCAAAAGCACCGGCTCTAGTCCGGCTTGACCTATTTGATAGAAATCAATCTGCTGCATGAGCTTCTTTTTTAACCATCAGCCTCATCGGCTTGTTCCAAAATTGTGGCACCCTGCCAATCGTCAATTAATCGGTTTAACAACCGCACCCCGTATCCGGTGCCACCTTTTGGGACAATGGCAGTTGCTGAGTCCGACCATGCCTTGCCAGCGATATCAAGATGCGCCCATGGGGTTTTCTCGACAAATCTTGCCAGGAAACAGGCTGCCGTAATCGCACCGCCATAAGGCCCACCGATATTTTTCATATCGGCAATATGCGATTTCAACATGCGATCATAGGCCGTCCCCATCGGCATCTGCCACAGGCCTTCGGTGGTGGCTTGGCCTGCAGCGACCAATTGTCGGGCCAGATCATCACTATTGGCAAACAGCCCGCCATATTCCTTGCCAAGCGACGCAATGATTGCACCAGTTAACGTCGCCAGATTGACCATCGCCTCGGGTTTAAAGCGGGTTTCGGTGTAATGCAGCGCATCGGCCAAAACCAACCGGCCTTCGGCGTCTGTATTAATCACCTCAATCGTCTTGCCCGACATTGCGGTCACGACATCACCTGGACGCTGGGCGTTGCCATCAGGCATATTTTCAACGAGACCAATGACGCCAACAACATTTTTCGTCAGTTTCCGGCCAGCAATGGCACACATCGCTCCGGTTACCGCAGCTGCCCCGCCCATATCCCATTTCATATCTTCCATGCCCTTGGCAGGCTTTAGCGAAATGCCGCCTGTATCAAAGGTTACACCCTTTCCGACAAGGGCAAAGGGCGCTTCATCACCGCCCCCTTTCCAATTCATCACCACCATGAAGGAATCGCGTCGACTACCCTGCCCGACTCCCAAAAGGGCGCCCATTCCCAGCTTTTCCATCGCAGCTTCATCAAGAATTTCGACCTCAAGCCCAAGCGCACTGAGCGCCGAACAGCGTGACGCAAATTCAGCTGGATACAGCTTGTTGGCTGGCTCAAAAACCAGATCACGCGCCAAAAACACACCATTGGCAAGCGCCTGTCGGTCTTTGAACAATATACTGTCAGCATTCAACGCATCACCCCCAACAGCAAGCTGGACGCTGATGTCATCTTTGCCTTTATCGGTGAAATAACTGTCGAAATGATAGGACGCCAAATTTGCCCCAAAACAAATATCGGCCAAAACGACATCATCTAATTTGTGATCAGGAAGCCAGCCCCGCTTTGACGCTGTTCCATTCAACGCCGAAAACAGCTTTCCGCCTAAATTTTCTGCCTCTGTACCCGCCGCCAGCTTGTCACCAGTTCCGATCAGCAAATAGCTGTTTTTCTCAGCATAGATTACCAAGCTTTTGCCAGATTTACCGGTAAATTGTGCTGTTGCCATCGCCGCAATCAGATAGGCGGCAACATCCTTTTCAAGATGCGGGATGATTTCCCCATTTTTGCCAATCAAACAAATCGTGGTAAAATCGCCCTTTGGCGCGGTTTTTGCGAAGCTTAACTGTAATTTAACGGGCATTGTTTTGTCGTCTCCGAACTATGGGGTTTTCTAGTTAAAACAGGCACCGGCCGTAACTGTCAATCCAACCGGTTTGGTCATGCTATAGGTTTTGCCATTATATGGCCAATTGTGCTATTGAAACCATTGGCAATGGATGGGGTCTTGTATGCAGTTTAATCTGTATATTTTCAATCAACTTATACGAACCACGCTAGCACTGACATCAGTGCTTGTGGGAATCATTTGGCTGTTTCAAACAATCC
>DFSK01000068.1:2236-5625 GCA_002378605.1 Alphaproteobacteria bacterium UBA3439 | reverse complement strand
ACACCTAATTTTGGCCGGAAATCGCTGAACGAGATCAAGGAAGTGCTTAAGGGCATGAATCTTGAGCTTGGGATGGATATCACCAATTGGCCACCGGAAAATGTTGAAGAATTGGCGCGACGCCTGGATGAGCCGTTTTAACGGCACACCAGTCTCACCCCAGAGGAACTAAGGAGAAATACAATGCGTCATCGTAATGCCGGTCGGAAACTGAACCGCACCTCGCAGCATCGCCAAATGTTGTTCCGCAACATGGCTCAGGCTTTGATCAAACATGAACAGATCGTCACAACCTTGCCAAAGGCAAAGGAACTGCGCCCTGTTGTTGAACGTCTTATCACTCTTGGCAAGCGTGGCGATCTTCATGCCCGCCGTTTGGCCTTTGCACGGATCCGTTGCGAAGCCATGACCAAAAAGCTGTTTGATGTTCTGGGCCCGCGTTATCAAGAACGCGCAGGCGGATATACACGGGTTCTAAAAGCCGGTTTCCGTTATGGCGATTCTGCGCCAATGGCGGTTATTGAACTTGTTGATCGTGACGAAGATGCACGCGGCAAGGATTCAGGCCCCGTTGAAATGGATGAGTCAACCGAAGTCGAAGCGGGAGCCGCAGCCTAATCGCTGGCGCGAACCGCAGGATTAAATCGTGAATAGATGAAAGGGCTGCCTGCGGGTGGCCCTTTTTTCTTTGCACCAATCTGATGGTTGGGTGAATATAGCGCCTATGAATGAACTTGATCTCGAGGCCGCGCCAGCGGCACCGCTGGCTGAAATATTGCGTCCGAAAACGCTTGATGATGTTGTTGGTCAGGAGCCATTGCTTGGCCCGCAGGGCCGTCTTCGCTTGATGCTTGCGCATGGGGCGCTTGGCTCGATCATCTTTTGGGGGCCGCCCGGAACTGGCAAAACAACAATTGCGCGGCTGCTGGCTGATGCGGCTGACATGGCGTTTGAACCGATTTCGGCGGTATTTGACGGGGTTGGCGAATTGCGTAAGGTTTTCGACCGCGCTGCACAACGCCGCCCGCAGGGGCGACGCACCCTTTTATTTGTTGATGAAGTTCACCGGTTCAATAAGGCGCAGCAGGATGGTTTATTGCCGCGCGTTGAAGACGGTACCGTTACGCTTGTTGGTGCAACCACGGAAAATCCGTCCTTTGCCTTGAATGGCGCGTTGCTATCGCGGGCGCAAGTGCTGGTTCTTGACCGGTTGGATCGCACCGCGCTTGAGGCGATTTTGGGCCGTCTCGAGGCGCATATCGGGCGCGATTTGCCAGTTGATAAAGACGCCAGAGCCGCACTTCTTGGTATGGCGGATGGCGATGGGCGCTATTTATTGAATATGGCAAGTCTACTTGTTGAAATGCCAGAAACAACAATAATGGATAGTCAGGCTCTGGCGGAATTGGTGGCGGGGCGCGCACCGGCCTTTGATCGGGCAGGTGATCAGCATTATAATTTGATGTCGGCCTTGCATAAAACCTTGCGGTCATCCGATGCTGATGCCGGTCTTTACTGGCTTGCCCGTATGTTGGCTGGGGGTGAAGATCCACATTATATTCTTCGGCGTTTGACCCGTTTTGCTGCCGAGGATATCGGGCTTGCCGAGCCTGAGGCACAGCCGCGTGCCTTGGCCGCATGGCAGGCCTATGAAAGGCTTGGCAGCCCCGAAGGCGATCTTGCCATTGCTGGATTGGTGATTTATCTCGCAACAGCGCCAAAATCCAACGCCGCCTATAAGGCTTTTAAGGCCGCAACAAAAGCTGCTGCCAAAACCGGATCACTTGGCCCACCAGCGCATATTCTGAATGCGCCAACCAAATTGATGAAACAGCTTGGCTATGGCGCTGATTATGCGTATGACCATGACGATCCAGACGGGTTTTCCGGACAGAATTGTTTTCCCGACGGAATGGATCGGCAGGTTTTCTATCAGCCGGTTGAACGCGGTTATGAACGCGAAATTGCCAAACGGCTTGCCTATTGGGATCGGTTGCGGGCAGCCAAACAGCCAGAGCTAAAAACCGGCAAGACAACAGATGAGGGCTAGATGGCGAGTGCGACAATGATTGCCGCCGTTGCGGTGGGTGGTGCGATTGGTGCTGTTTTGCGCTATGGCGTAAGCCTGACGGTTGGCGCTGGGATATTTGGGATTGCGGGGCCATTTGCAACATTGCTTGTTAACGTTGCCGGTTCGGGTTTGATGGGCTGTCTTGCTGGCGCGATTGCAGCTGGCATCGTTTTGCCCGAGGCATGGCGGGGCTTTTTCGCCATTGGCCTGCTTGGGGCGCTTACCACTTTTTCCAGCTTTGCGCTTGATGTGGGTCAGTTATGGCATAAACAAGGTATGGTAATGGCTGGTGCTTATGTTATGGCATCAGTGCTATTGTCACTTTTGGCATTTGGCGCAGGTTTTTGGGCGGTTAGGCATAGTGGGATATGGCAATGAGGAAAGATATCGCGGCAAAAGGGTCTGCGGCAGATACGAAATGGCGCTTTGAGGCAGTTCCCGACCATGAGGACGGCACGCGGCTTGACCGGTTTTTACGGCGGTTATTTCCCGGGCTTGGGCAGGGGCAGATTGAACGAATGCTGCGCAATGGTCTGATCCGGCTTGATGGCGCCAAGGCGAAAGCAGCGACACGGCTTGCCACTGGCCAGACGCTGCGCCTTCCGCCTGTAATTGCCGAAAGCCCCGCTGCCAGCAAACCTGCGGCGCCGCGCATTGTGGCCAGCAGTTCGCTTCGCCAGCAATTTGACGATATGTTTCTTGCCGAAGGCAAAGGCTGGCTGGCGCTAAATAAGCCAAGCGGCCTTGCCGTTCAGGGCGGCACTGGCACGCATCACCATATTGACGGCATGATGCGGGCAATGAGTGATGATGCTGGCAGCCGGTTAAGGCTGGTTCACCGGATTGATAAAGATACAAGTGGCGTTCTGCTATTGGCCAAGACGATCGAGGCGGCCCGCAGCCTGACCGACGCGTTTCAAAAGCACCGGCTGGAAAAAACCTATCTTGCGCTTGTCATGGGGTTGCCGTCTGAATCGGGCAGTATCCGCGACCCGATTTTAAAGCTTGGCGGCAAGGCGGGTGAAAAAATGCAAATTCACGAAGATGGGCAATCGGCGCAAACCCTTTATCGGCGGCTGGATCATGCCGGCCGGAAAATGGCGTTGATGGCGTTGCGCCCGCTGACCGGCCGAACGCATCAATTGCGCGTTCATATGGCGCATATTGGCCACCCGATTTGTGGTGACGGGAAATATGCTGGCGATGACGCGCATCCGGGTGGGCTGATTGCGCGCCGCCTGCATCTTCATGCTTGGCAGTTAAAATTGACTGATGGCAAAGTGATTACGGCCCCGCCAAGCCCGCATTTAAAAGCAAG
>DFSK01000068.1:0-1918 GCA_002378605.1 Alphaproteobacteria bacterium UBA3439 | reverse complement strand
GAATTTTTTGATTATTACAGGGATTATCAGGCGTTATGGCGGCGAAAAAACGGTTTTACAAGTCAGTCTTGCTGGCAGATGATGGCCTGTCGATCCAGCTTGATGGGCGGCATTTGCGCTCACCGGCGGGCAGTCTTTTAAGCCTGCCAACGCCGTCATTGGCAATGGCGATTGCTGATGAATGGCGGGCGCAGGGCGATGATATCGATCCGGCAACAATGCCGCTTTTCAGCCTTGCCGTCACCGTGATTGATCGGGTGACGCCGCAACGTGATATGGTGATGGCCGAACTTGCTGCCTATGGCGGTAATGATCTGCTTTGTTATCGTGACTCGCAAACTGATCTTGCCAGCCGCCAGCATGACCAGTGGCAGCCTTGGCTGGACCGGCTGGCCGCCGAACAGGATATCCATCTTGATATTGTCACCGGCATCATGCCAATCGGACAAAATGATGCGGTAAAATTCGTCCCGTTGATCGCCGCGCATGATGATTGGCAGCTTGGCATTTTGCACCGCGTCACCAGCCTGTCGGGATCACTGGTTCTGGGCTTGGCTTTTGTGTCGATGATGATTGATAGTGACAAGATGTTTGACCTCGCCTTTCTTGACGAGCTTTGGCAGAACGAAAAATGGGGAACTGATTTCGAGGCTGCCGACCGGCATGGGTTTTTGCGCGCCGAATTACAGGATGCAGCGCGGTTTCTGATATTGTTGGCCGATCCGTCTTTGCCGGAAAAGGCAGCGATATGAAACGGGCAATGGGTCAAGCGGTGTTAAGCGCATCTTTGCTAGGCCGCCTGTCGGCATTTGACATGACCGATTTTGGCCCGCATGCCGGTTTGCTTTACCGTGAATTGATGATCAGCGCATCTGCCGGATTGCCAGCAAGCACGATCATTCTTGCCGCCGCTATTGTTGATATTGTCCAGCATGAACAGGCTGGCCCTGCTGGCTATCTTGACGGGGCGGCATTTGCCTATGCTGGCAGCACAGCCAATCTTGGCTGGCTTCGCGGGCGGCGCAATTATCTGCTTCATCATGAAGGGCCAAGCGATGGCTTGATGGGCGAGACGGATGCGGGCCGCTGGCTTGCCGGTGATGCTGAACGTGCGGTTACCGCGCTTTTGGGGTTTTTGGATGATTTGCGGCTTTCTGACTAGCCCATGACCGCTGGCTTAAGCCGATTGCGGCGGATTATCTGGCGGTGGTGGGAAAAAGACCGGAAATTGCGTTTTTAGCACCCTGTCAAGATCATCCATGCTGGCCGTCACGCCAAGATTGGCAAATGATGTCACCCCGCCATCGCGAACGCCGCAGGGCACAATGGCATCAAATGCGGCCAGATCGGGGTCAAGATTAATCGCAATGCCATGCCAGCTGACCCAGCGGCTAATGCGGATGCCGATCGCCGCAATTTTATCAAGCCCGCTGTCGCTTTTACCGTTTTTGACCCAGATTCCGGGCAAACCATCGCGTCGTTGACCGGCAATGCCAAAGGCGGCAAGGCTGGCAATGATCCAGCTTTCCAATCCATAAACAAGGGCGCGCACATCCTGACCGCGGCGGCTGAGGTCAAGCATGACATAGGCAACACGCTGGCCCGGCCCGTGCCAGGTCCATTGTCCGCCGCGCCCGACATGCGAAATTGGCACATTCCCGGGTGCCAGAAGATCATGCGGCTTTGCCGAAGTGCCGCCGGTATAAACCGCCTCATGCTCAAGCAGCCATACGGCCTCGGCAGCCGCATTCTGGCGAATGGCTGTTGCCAGTGCCTGCATTTCGGCCAAAAGCGGCTCATAGGGCTGGAAACCGGCGAAATGACGCCATGCCAGCGGCAAGCTAGGCGCTGGTGGTGCGGCAGTGTCTTTTCTCGCATTTTCAGGCGGGGCTGCTGGCGGCATGGTTATGATCCGGTT
>DFSK01000025.1:582-6714 GCA_002378605.1 Alphaproteobacteria bacterium UBA3439 | reverse complement strand
GAATTCAAATGTGAGGCCTATGTTCTGACCAAGGATGAGGGCGGTCGTCATACACCGTTTTTCTCGAACTATCGTCCACAATTCTATTTCCGCACAACTGATGTGACCGGATCTGTGGAATTGCCGGAAGGTACCGAGATGGTTATGCCTGGTGATAACATTGCCATGACTGTGACATTGATCGCGCCAATCGCGATGGATGAAGGTCTTCGCTTTGCGATCCGCGAAGGTGGCCGTACCGTTGGTGCCGGCGTCGTCGCAACGGTTATTAAATAATTAGGCTATAGTTAAGGGGGGCGTATTTTCGCCCTTCTTTGTTTATCCAAACGAGGTAAAGCAGTTATGGAAACCCAGAATATCAGAATCCGATTGAAGGCATTCGATCACCGTATTCTTGACCAGTCCACGGCAGAGATCGTGAACACGGCTAAGCGTACAGGTGCTGAGGTGCGTGGGCCGATCCCGCTGCCGACCAATATGCGTCGCATGACCGTGCTTCGCTCGCCGCATATCGACAAGAAAAGCCGCGAGCAGTTCGAAATTCGTACGCATAAGCGTCTATTGGATATTATCGACCCAACACCACAGACCGTGGACGCGCTGATGAAGCTCGATCTTGCGGCCGGTGTTGACGTCGAGATTAAGCTCTAGGGAAGGGACCAGAGTTATGCGTAGCGGCATTATCGCCCGTAAATTGGGAATGACACGCGTGTTTAACGATGCTGGCCACCATGTGCCGGTCACCGTTCTAAAACTCGACGATGTCCAGGTTGTGGCAGTTCGTAGCAAAGACCGGGATGGCTATACAGCCGTTCAGCTTGGCGCAGGTGTTGCCAAGGCAAAGAACGTATCAAAGCCGATGCGTGGTCATTTTGCGAAGGCCAATGTATTGCCAAAGTCAAAGCTGGCCGAGTTTCGGGTTGGTGATGATGCGGTTCTCGAAGTTGGCTCGACTTTGATGCCATCGCACTTTGTTGCCGGTCAGAAGGTTGATGTTGTTGGCACAACGCAGGGTAAGGGTTTTGCCGGTGCGATGAAGCGTCACAACTTTAGCGGTCTTCGCGCATCACATGGTGTGTCCGTTTCGCATCGTTCGCATGGTTCAACTGGCCAGTGTCAGGATCCGGGCAAGGTGTTTAAAGGCAAAAAAATGGCTGGCCATATGGGCGCCTCGCGGAACACCACGCAGAATATCGAGGTTGTTGCTGTTGATAATGATGAAGGCGTCGTCCTGCTTTGTGGTGCGGTTCCTGGCCCGAAGAATGGTTGGGTTTTGATCAGTGACGCCATCAAGGTGGCGCGCCCTGATGATGCGCCATTCCCTGCTGGGTTGTTGTCTGATCTAGCACCTGCTAGCGAAGTAGCTCCGGCTGAGGATGTTGTGGCTGAAGACGCTGCCGTTGACGCGGCGCCATCTGACGAGACCGTTGCTGAGGCACCTGCCGCCGCTGACGCGGAAGCCGAGAAGGAATAAGGGTCATGAAGATTGATGTGAAAACAATCGACAACAAGGCCGCTGGCGACATTACGCTTGCTGATGCAGTCTTTGGGGTCGCACCGCGCGCTGACATTGTTGCGCGTGTGGTGAAATGGCAGCTTGCCAAACGCCGCGCTGGCACACATAAGGTGAAGTCGCGCGCCGAGGTGGCAATTACCACAGCCAAGATGTTCAAACAGAAAGGCACTGGCCGCGCACGTCACGGTTCTGCGGCTGTTGTCCAGTTCCGTGGTGGTGGTGTTGTTCATGGTCCGGTTGTTCGTGATCATGCTCATGCTCTACCAAAGAAGGTTCGCCAGCTTGGTCTGCGTTCGGCTTTGTCTACAAAGGCAGCTGAGGGCAAATTGCTGGTACTCGATAGCCTTGCGTCAACTGGCAAATCTGCTGGCAAGACGGCAAAGCTTCGCGAGCAGCTGGTAAAGCTTGGCGCTGAAAATGCACTGATCATTGGTGGTGCCGAGTTGGATGCAGGCTTTGTAAAGGCTGCGCGTAACATTCCGTTGGTTGATGTGCTGCCACAGCAGGGCATTAATGTGTATGATATCCTGCGTCGTGACGTTCTGGTTCTGTCCAAGGATGCTGCGGCCCATCTTGAGGAGCGCCTGAAATGAGTGTTCGTGCGCGCAAGCCAGTAACAACTGTGGTCACAAAGGCTGCTGCCTATGACACGATCCTTCGTCCAATCATCACCGAAAAGGCGACGATGGCGAATGAGCATGGTCAGGTAACCTTTGCGGTTGCGATCACAGCAACTAAACCACAAATCAAGGCAGCAGTTGAAATGCTGTTTAATGTCAAGGTCACTGCGGTGAATACGATTGTCCAAAAGGGCAAGGCCAAGACCTTTAAAGGTCGGCCGGGTCGTCGCTCTGACATGAAAAAGGCAATGGTCACATTGGCTGAGGGTCAGAACATTGACCTGATGGGAGTTTAATCAGATGGCGTTAAAGAAATTTAATCCAACAACCCCAAGCCAGCGGAACCTTGTCCTTGTTGACAAATCCGCCCTTTATAAGGGTGGGCCGGTTAAAAAGCTGACCGAGGGTTTGTCAAAGACAGGTGGCCGTAATAATTCGGGTCACGTGACGTCATGGCAAAAAGGTGGCGGCCATAAGCGCCGGTACCGCCTGATCGATTTCAAGCGCACCAAGGCAGGTATGTTTGCGACTGTTGAGCGGATTGAATATGATCCGAACCGGACAGCATTCATTGCGCTTATTACTTATGAAGATGGCGAACAAAGCTATATTCTGGCGCCACAGCGTTTGTCAGTTGGTGACAAGGTTCGCGCTGGCATCGGGTCTGACATCAAGCCGGGCAACGCCCTGCCATTGGCCAATATTCCAGTTGGAACATTGATCCATAATGTCGAGTTGAAGCCGGGCAAGGGTGGCCAGCTGGCACGTTCAGCCGGAACCTATATCCAGCTTGTTGGCCGTGACCGCGGTTATGCGATTTTGCGCCTGACATCTGGTGAAGTTCGCTTGGTGCGGTCAGAATGTATGGCGTCTATCGGTGCTGTATCAAATCCTGACCAGCAAAATATCAAGATTGGTAAAGCTGGCCGTAATCGCTGGCTTGGCCGTCGCCCGCATGTTCGCGGCGTGGTTATGAACCCTGTTGATCACCCACATGGTGGTGGTGAGGGTCGTACTTCAGGTGGCCGTCATCCGGTAACGCCTTGGGGTAAGCCAACCAAGGGCAAGCGTACTCGTTCTAACAAGAAGACTGACCGCCTGATTGTGCGGCGTCGCAAGCCATAAGGGTCATTCTTAATCATGGCACGTTCAGTTTGGAAAGGCCCGTTTGTAGATGGGCATCTGTTGAAGAAAGCGGACAAGGTTCGCGAGTCTGGTCGGAATGAAGTGATCAAAACATGGTCACGCCGTTCAACGATTATGCCGCAATTTGTTGGGCTTACATTTGGTGTGCATAACGGCAATAAATTCATCCCTGTGTCTGTTTCGGAAGAAATGGTTGGACACAAGCTTGGTGAATTTTCGCCAACCCGCACATATTACGGCCATGCCGCCGACAAGAAATCAAAGCGTTAGGGGTAGGTTATGGGTAAGCAATCAAATCCACGCAGCTTGGCCGACAGTGAAGCAAAATCTGTCGTTCGCAATTTGCGCGTCAGCCCACAAAAGCTGAACCTTGTTGCGACAATGATCCGGGGCATGGATGTGAATAAAGCGGTTGCCGCTTTGTCATTCTCACGCCGCCGTATCGCTGGCGATGTGAAAAAAGCGCTGCAATCAGCCATTGCCAATGCGGAAAACAACCATTCACTGGATGTTGACCGGTTGTTTGTCAAAGAAGCGCATGTTGGCAAGGGTCTTGTAATGAAGCGTTTCCGCGCACGGGCCAAGGGCCGCGGCGCACGGATTTTAAAGCCATTTTCACACCTGACGATCATCGTCGGTGAAAGAGGAGAGCAGTAGGATGGGTCAGAAAGTCAAGCCAATCGGCCTGCGTGTCGGTATTAACCGGACATGGGATTCGCGCTGGTATGCTGGCCGTAACTATGGGCAGTTGCTTCACGAAGACATCAAGCTTCGCGCATATTTGATGGATCGCCTCAAGCAGGCAGCTATCAGCCGCGTGGTAATCGAGCGTCCAGCCGGCCGCGCCCGCGTGACCATTCATGCTGGCCGTCCGGGTCTGATCATCGGCAAAAAGGGTCAGGACATCGAAAAGTTGCGGCTTGACCTGTCAGGTCGCATCGGTGGCGAGGTTAGCCTGAATATTGTTGAGGTGCGCAAGCCCGAGATCGACGCCAAATTGGTTGCCGAGAATATTGCTCAGCAGCTTGAGCGCCGCGTTGGTTTTCGGCGCGCGATGAAGCGCGCGGTTCAATCGGCAATGCGCCTTGGTGCTTTGGGTGTACGGATCAACTGCGCCGGTCGTCTAGGCGGTGCCGAGATTGCCCGTACTGAGTGGTATCGCGAAGGCCGCGTTCCACTTCACACATTGCGCGCCGAGGTCGATTACGGCGAGGCAACAGCATTCACAACCTACGGTGCCTGCGGCATCAAGGTTTGGGTATTTAAGGGCGAGGTCATGGCTCATGACCCAATGGCCCAGGATAAGCGGATGGCCGAGCAGCAGTCTGGCCCAGCGCCACGCGGCAACGGTTAAGTCTTAGGAGATAAGTAGATGCTTTCGCCAAAGCGTACAAAATTTCGCAAAGCCCATAAAGGCCGGATCCACGGTCTTGCAAAGGGTGGAACGCAGTTGAATTTCGGTTCTTACGGTCTGAAAGCCGTAACACCTGAACGTGTAACAGCACGTCAAATCGAAGCTGCACGTCGTGCCATTACACGCCACCTGCGTCGTGCCGGTCGTGTCTGGATCCGGATTTTTCCTGATGTGCCTGTATCAAGCAAGCCTGCTGAAGTGCGGATGGGTAAAGGTAAAGGTTCACCTGAATTCTGGGTAGCCCGCGTAAAGCCTGGACGCATCATGTTTGAGATTGATGGTGTTCCTTGGGCTTTGGCGAAAGAGGCATTTACCCTCGCCGCCGCAAAGTTACCGCTGGACACGCGGATTGTTCGTCGCCTTGGCGATACTGATTAAGAAGGGAAGCACCGATGGCAATTGTTAAAGCTGAAGCGCTTCGCGCAAAGACCCCAGATGAGCTAAAGACACAGCTTATTGATCTGAAAAAAGAGCAGTTTAATCTGCGCTTTCAGGCCGCTGGTGGTCAGGTCGAAAATCCAACACGGGCCAAAATTGTGCGCCGTGAGATCGCCCGCATCAAAACTGTACTTGGCCAAAAAGCCAGTGCAGAAAATGCAGCAAAATAGGGAAGTCTAGTTATGCCAAAGCGTACCATGCAAGGCACTGTTGTGAGCGATAAAGGCGATAAGACGGTAACCGTCCGCGTCGAGCGTCGCATCATGCATCCGGTGTATAAGAAGATTATTACCAAATCAAAGAAGTTTGCAGCACATGACGCTGAAAACCGCTTTAAGGAAGGTGACGCTGTTCGTATTCGTGAATGTGCACCTGTTTCCAAGTCAAAGACCCATGAAGTGGTCTATGACGATGCAGCGAAAAACTAGGAGAGACTGACATGATCCAAATGCAGTCAAATCTTGAAGTTGCCGATAATTCTGGTGCGCGTCGCGTCCAGTGTATCAAGGTGCTTGGCGGTTCAGGCCGTAAAGTCGCTGGCGTTGGTGATGTGATCGTTGTTTCGGTCAAGGAAGCCATCCCCCGCGGTAAGGTGAAAAAAGGTGATGTTCATCGTGCGGTTATCGTGCGTACAGCCAAGGAAATCCGTCGGGCAGATGGCAGTGCCATTCGCTTTGACCGGAATGCTGCGGTTTTGTTGAACAAACAGGACGAGCCGATTGGCACACGCATTTTTGGCCCGGTAACCCGTGAGTTGCGTGGCCGCAAGTTCATGAAGATCATTTCTCTGGCACCGGAGGTGCTGTAATGGCTGAGAAGTTTAAAATCAAAAAAGGCGATCAGGTGATTGTGGTCACCGGTCGTGATAAAGGCAAAAAGGGCGAGGTGCTTGAAGTGCTTCGCGCTGAGTCACGTGTCCGTGTTCAGGGGATCAATATGGTCAAGCGCCATCGTCGCGCAACCCAGACAGACACAGGCGGCATTATTTCGATGGAAGC
>DFSK01000025.1:0-257 GCA_002378605.1 Alphaproteobacteria bacterium UBA3439 | reverse complement strand
AAAAGATGGTAAAAAAGTCCGGATCGCTCGTCGGTCTGGAAAAGCCCTGGCGTAAGCCCAAGGGTAAGGAGTGAAAAAGCTGAGATGAAGACGCGTTTAGAAGAACATTATCTGACGGCAGTTCGCCCGGCTCTGATTGAGAAATTTGGTTATGCCAATGCTATGCAGGCGCCAAAGCTCGAGAAGATTGTCATTAATATGGGTGTTGGTGAAGCGGTTCGTGATTCGAAAAAAGTCGAACATGCTGCCCGTGAGCT
>DFSK01000010.1 GCA_002378605.1 Alphaproteobacteria bacterium UBA3439 | reverse complement strand
GAGGATTATTCAATCGACATTCCAGACGAACAGTAGATTTGAATTTATCACCGCGTCACCCCTAACCAGTAATGCGAAAAAGACCATGACCCTCTCAGCCTTGCGTGTTGCCATCATTGTTTTCCCGGGATCGAATTGTGATCGGGACATGATGGTTGCCATCGAACAATTGACATCCCGCCGCCCTGCCCTTGTCTGGCACAAAGAAGCCTCACTTGATGCTGCCGACCTTGTGATCATTCCGGGTGGCTTTTCATTTGGCGATTATTTGCGCTGTGGTGCACTTGCCGGCCGGTCGCCGATCATGAACGCCGTTCTTGATCACGCGGCGCGCGGCGGTGCGGTTATGGGCATTTGCAACGGCTTTCAGATTTTAACTGAAACGGGCATGGTACCAGGGGTTCTAATCCGCAATGCCGGATTGAAATTCAGCTGCCGTAATGTTGGATTGCAACTTTGTGAAACACTAGCCTCGCCCTTTACCGCCGGTCTTGAGCTAGGCGAGGATCTGACCATCCCGATCGCCCATAATGAGGGTAATTTTTTCGCCGATGCAGACGAGCTTGACCGGATTGAAGGCAATGGTCAGGTTGCATTCCGTTATGCCGCCAGCGACGCTGTTGGGCCGACCAATCCAAATGGTGCATCGCGTGATATTGCTGGTGTATTATCAAACAATGGCCGCGTTCTTGGCATGATGCCACATCCTGAACGCGCCATGTCTAAATTACATGGCGGCACTGATGGTGCCAAATTCCTGTTAAAATCTCTTGAGGCGCTGGTATCATGACTTCAGCATCAGATGTAATGACTTATGAAAACGCCGCCACAATGGGCTTGTCGCGTGATGAATGGGATCTGATCAATCAGCGCCTTGGTCGCACACCAAACCTTTGTGAGCTTGGCATTTTTTCGGCCATGTGGTCGGAGCATTGTTCGTATAAATCATCAAAGAAATGGTTGAAAACCCTGCCAATTGACGGCCCACAAGTGATCGAAGGGCCGGGCGAAAATGCCGGTGCGGTTGATATTGGTGACGGGCTTGCTGCCATTTTCAAAATCGAAAGCCATAATCACCCTTCTTTCATCGAGCCTTATCAAGGTGCGGCAACAGGCGTTGGCGGTATTTTGCGCGATGTATTCACCATGGGCGCGCGGCCGGTAGCACTGTTAAATGCACTTCGTTTTGGCGAGGCTGAGCATGAAAAAACCCGCCATCTTGTTGGCGGTGTTGTGTCGGGCATTGGCGGCTATGGCAATTGCATTGGCATTCCAACCGTTGGCGGCGAGGTCAATTTCGACAAATCCTATAATGGTAATATTCTGGTTAATGCCATGGCTGTCGGGCTAGCCAATAGCGACCGCATTTTCCGCTCGGCTGCAACAGGCCCGGGCAATCCGGTGATCTATGTTGGTGCCAAAACCGGCCGTGATGGCATCCATGGCGCGACAATGGCATCGGCTGAATTTTCCGACGAAACCGAAAGCAAGCGACCAACTGTGCAGGTTGGTGATCCCTTTACCGGAAAATTGCTTATGGAAGCCTGCCTAGAGCTGATGGCATCCGACTCGGTTTTGTCGATCCAGGATATGGGCGCTGCCGGCTTGACCTCATCATCGGTTGAAATGGCATCAAAAGGCGGGCTTGGCATGGAGATTGATCTTGATCTTGTGCCAGCACGCGAAGAAAACATGTCGGCCTATGAATTGATGCTGTCAGAATCACAAGAACGGATGCTGATGGTGCTAAAACCCGATGCAACCGAAACCGCACGCGCAATTTTCAATAAATGGGATCTTGATTTCATGCCAATTGGCCGTGTGACCGAAACCGGTCGGTTGATCCTGCTTAAAGATGGTGGCACCGCTTGCGACATTCCCATTGGCCCATTGGTTGATGATGCGCCGGAATATGATCGCCCACATGGTGATGCACCAGCACGCAAACAGCTTGCCAGCAGCGATATCACCAATGATCAACCGATTAGCCACATATTGAAAACAATGCTTGGTCATGTTGATCTGGCCAGCCGCCGCTGGATCTATGAACAATATGACAGTCAGGTGATGGCCGACACCATCGCTGGCCCGGGCGGTGATGCCGCATTGGTCAGGGTTCACGGCAGCAAACGTGGCCTTGCGATGAGTACCGATTGTACGCCGCGCTATGTCGAGGCCGACCCCAAAACGGGCGGCGCCCAGGCGGTTGCCGAAGCATATCGCAATCTATCGGCGATTGGCGCAACACCATTGGCGATTACCAATAACCTGAATTTTGGCAATCCCGAAAAACCGGAAATCATGACCCAGCTTGTTGAATCGGTGCTTGGCATGGGTGATGCAGCACGCCAGCTAGATACGCCTGTCGTATCGGGCAATGTGTCGCTTTATAATGAAACTGATGGCAAGGCCATCCAACCCTGCCCTGTTATCGGCATGGTCGGAGTCATCGAGAATGTTGATGATGCTGTTGGCAATTGCTTTATTGCCGCAGATCAAGATATTTTCGTAATCGGGCAAAGCGAGCAAACCGATGATGGCTGGCTTGGCGTATCCATCTACCAGCAGCATCACGGCGATGATGGCATTTATGCGCCACCACCGCTTGACCTTGCGGCCGAACAGAAAACGGGAAGTTGGGTTCGCCAGCAGATTCTTGGCGGTGGCATTAATGCTGCGCATGACATCAGCGATGGCGGCCTCGCTGTTGCGATTGCCGAAATGACCATGCGGTCTGGATTTGGCGCTGATATTTTGGTGCCAAAGACAGGCAATCTTCACGGGTGGGCCTTTGGCGAAGACCAGGCGCGGTTTGTGGTTACAACAGCCGATAGCAAAACGCTGATTGCCGCCGCAAAAGAGGCTGGTATTGAAATCACAAAGGTTGGTATGGTTTCCGACCGCAGCGAATTGAAATTTGGTGACAATGACACCATATCATTATCAGATCTAAATGATGTCTTCGAAGGCTGTATTCCGGCATTGATGGCTGGCTAGTCAAATCAGGAATAGCCTAAACAGCATTTAGCCAAGCGGCATTTAAAAGGAGCAGCAACCATGGCAATGGCAGCAAGCGAAATCGAAAACCTGATCAAGGCCGCCTTTCCAGATGCCATCATCACCATCGAAGATTTACGCGGTGATGGTGATCATTACGCCTGCAACGTGATCTCCAGCGCCTTTGCTGGCAAGAATCGTGTTCAGCAGCATCAAATGGTTTACAAGGCACTTGGTGGCCGTATGGGCGGAGAGTTGCACGCACTCGCCCTGCAAACATCGGCACCGCAAAATTAATATCCCGTTACCAACAGGGCATGACACCCAGTTTTAGGAGCAAAATAATGTTGGATGATGCACTCAAGACCCGCATTGATAATGAAATTGGCAGCGAGCAAGTTGTGCTTTTCATGAAAGGTACACCCGTCTTTCCACAATGCGGTTTTTCCGCAGCAGTTGTGGGCGTTCTATCGCATCTTGGCGTAAAATTTCGCGGCATAAATGTGTTGGAAGATGACAATATCCGTGAAGGCATCAAGGCCTATTCGGATTGGCCAACAATCCCACAGCTTTATGTAAAAGGCGAATTTGTTGGCGGCTGTGACATCATTCGTGAAATGTATGAAACTGGCGAATTGACCGAAATGTTTCAAACACATGGTATCAATGTCCAGCCAAGCTAGGCTGGCGAAATAAAACAACCACACCGCGGGCTTCTGTCGGCAAAATCCTAGTCGGCGGTGTGGCTTTCAACGATGTTATCCGACATAAAGGCGCGTTCCGACACGACCTCGGCAATGCGTATCCGGTACCAATCATAAAATTCCTGACGCCCCATCGCCTGGGCAACCATATGTTCGGCATGGCCGCGCCATTGCGCAATTGCATCACGATCGGTCCAATAGGAAACAGTGATGCCGATCCCATCATCACCACGAACCGATTCAACCCCGAGAAAGCCGGGCTGTTGCTGCGCCAGCGTCACCATGCGGTTAGCGGTGATTTCATACATATCCTCGCCGCTTAGGCTGCGCTGTGCGGTGAAAATCACCGCATAATAACGCTCAGGCCAGCCTGTATCCGCATCAATATTGCTATCATTCATGGGAACCCTCTATGGTTGGTGAATCGTCTTTTCAAAATAGACCCGCTTAAATCCATGATCTTCGCGCCGCGCAATCTCGCAAAACCCTGTGTTCTGATACCAATTAATATTTTCATGCATTAATTCATTTGTGTAGAGCTGATAAGATATGCCCCCCCTTTTCGCCATGAAGGACTCGCTATGACGGATCAATGCCGCCCCGATACCCTGCCCCTGACTTGATGGCGCAACGGCAATATTATCAAGCCGCCAGCAACCGGCATCATAACAAAGCACCACATAGCCGCAAATCACGCCATTTATCGCAATAAAAACTGTGTCATCAATAATATGGCGGTTAAAATCGGCAAGCATCGGCGCCGGTGGACGTCCAATGCGGCCAATATAATGCCGGTAGGCCTCATGTGCCAGACGAACCAAATTTGGCGCATCGCTAAATGTCGCACAACATATGTTCATAAGCTGATAATAGCATAAAAAGCTTTTTGCCAAAGCCGCATTAACAAGACCGGCACAAACCGGCATCGCCATAATCATCTGCATATAATCAGGCGATATATACCATAAAGAAAGGGCGACACTTTCGGGCCGCCCTTCTGAAACAGATCATTATCTTACCGGTTCAAACCGGCGCTCACGATTTAACGTGAGTAATATTCGACCACTAGATTTGGTTCCATCTGAACGGGATAAGGCACTTCATCGAGGCTTGGCACCCGAACAAAAGTAGCCGCAAATTTTGTGTGATCAGCATCGACATATTCTGGAACATCACGCTCGACCGAAGCAATCGCTTCAAGAACCGCAGGAATGTTCTTTGCCTTTTCTTTCAGACTAATCACATCACCGGGCTTTAGCATCACTGATGCAATGTTACAACGCTTGCCGTTGAGCATTACATGGCCGTGGTTGATGGTCTGACGCGCCGCAAATACGGTTGGCACCATTTTGGCGCGATACAATACGGCATCAAGACGGCATTCAAGAATACCAACCAAATTCTGGCCGGTATCACCGCGACGACGAACAGCTTCGGCATAATATTTTTTGAACTGCTTTTCACCGATATTGCCGTAATAGCCTTTCAGCTTTTGCTTGGCCATCAGCTGCACGCCAAAATCAGTTGGCTTTTTGCGGCGCTGACCATGCTGGCCTGGCCCATATTCGCGTGAATTTACAGGTGACTTTGGACGACCCCACAGGTTTACACCAAGACGGCGGTCGATTTTATGTTTGGAGGAGTGCCGCTTATGATCGGACTTTGCCATTGATTGGCTCCTTTTTTCCGTGTTGTCCCGGTAGGGCCGCCATATCAGCCAAAGCTGGTATTTTGACCGGCATCACACCCCGCTGGTGCAATCCGCGTTCCCGAGAATTTGCCGAAAATTATGAGCATTTGACCCATTTGTCAAACATATTTCGCAATGGCTAGTCACGTTTTCGCGTTAGCGCCTGAATCACGCCGTGAAGCGTGCTAATTTCCTGCGCTGACGGGGCTGCGCGCGTGAAGAATGCCCGTAAATTCCGTTTAACCACATGGCTCATATCGGGCGCTGTGAAAAAACCACCATCATCAAGCGCGGTTTCAAGTCGTTGAAAGAAAAAATCGCGTTCTTTGATAGAAGCAAGCGGCGCATCTGGCATGACTGGCTTGGTCAGAAGATCTGACGCTAGTTGATTTGGGGCTGGATGATCTGGGGCGGCATCATCGCCATGCTGGCTTTCAAGATAGGCTGCCATACGCCATTCCCATGCCATCAACAA
>DFSK01000071.1 GCA_002378605.1 Alphaproteobacteria bacterium UBA3439 | reverse complement strand
CGCATTTCGATGGTCACAAACAAAACCTTATAAAGGGCGAAAAAGACCGGAATCTGCAATAGCACAGGCAAACAGCCTGCTGCTGGATTGACCTTTTCAGCCTTATAAAGCGTCATCATTTCTTGGTTCAGCTTCATCCGGTCATCACCAAACCGTTCGCGAAGCGATTGCAGTTTGGGTGTCAGAATCCGCATCTTTGCCATCGAACGATAGGATTTATTGGCAAGTGGGAAAAAGGCAAGCTTCACAACAACGGTAAAGGCAAGTGTCGCCACGCCAAAATTACCAAACAGATGGAACAGCCAGTTAATGGCATAGAAAAACGGTTTGGTCAGGAAATAGAACCACCCAAAATCAATCGCTAGATCGAAATTCGGGATACCCAATTCTTCTTTATAATAATCCAGCAAAGCCACTTTTTTGGCACCGGCGAAAAGCCGTCCTTGTGTGCTGACTGCCGAACCGGCGGCAAGGGTCAAACCAACATTATCGATATAATCGACCTGATAACGATCGGTCTTGCCAGGTAATGATTGAAAGCTGTAGGTGAATTTTTCCTGCTGTGATGGCAATAATGCGGCAAGCCAATATTTATCGGTGATACCAATCCAGCCACCGGCAGTGGCTGGTGATATTTTAATGCCGCCGGCGGGTGCATCTTTTAGATCAGAATAATCTTCTTCGGTTAAGGTTTCGTCAAAAACGCCAAGCGCACCCTCGTGCAAAATATAAATGCCGCTTGTCGGTGGCGTTCCTTGGCGGCGCACCAAACCAAAAGGATACATGGTAATCGCAGTGCCAAGGCTGCTGGCAACCGAATCGTCATAAGTGATCAGATAATCACTATTGATTGAAATTTTGCGGGTGAAAACCAGACCTTTTCCATTATCCCAGCGCAGCGTCACCGGACTTGATGGTGATAACAGATCGCGGTCAGCTGCCCATAGGGTTTGCGCTGATGGCATTGGCTGGTCTGCATCCGAACTGGCCCAGCCGAATTCGGCAAAAAAGGGTGCTTGTGAACTGGTCTTTTTCAAAAAGTGAATATTATCCGATTCGGCATCCAATGTCTCGCGATAGCTCGTCAGAACAACATCATCTATCCGTGCGCCTTGAAGCGAGAACGAGCCTTGAACCAATGGCGCATCAATGGTGACGCGTTTGGCGGTGTCGGCTGACACCACATCCTGTCCCGCCACGCCGGGCGTCACATTCGTCACATCACCGGTGCTGGTGATTGCTGGCGTGCCATCAGCATTCTTTGTCTTGGCAGTTGCCGCCTGCTGTTCAGCGATCAGGGCCTGTTGCGCCTGTTCTTTTTCCATTTCGGGCTGAATGACCAATAGCTGCCAGCCAAACAAAACAGCCATTGACAGCGCAACGGCCAGAATCAGATTACGATTTTCGGGAGTCATTCACCTAACCTTTGGTTTTTGGCATTGATATTTTTAACGGCTTTCTGCCTGTTCAAGAATGGTGGCACCGGATCAACCTTTGGTTCGGCCCAAGGGTGACAGCGCAAAATACGTTTTAGCGCATAGTAAGATCCATGCAAGGGGCCATGTGTGATTACCGCATCTTTCGCATATTGTGAGCATGTTGGCAAATGCCGACAATTTGCCCCCAAAAGTGGCGATATGAACAAACGATAAGTTGCAATCAACCCAAGAAGGAAACCGGCTGCGGCCTTTTGCGGAAAACCGCCAAACCGGCTCATGATCCGCCCTTTGCGTGGCTATCTGCCGTCGGCTTGGCATTTGGCTTCGTGCCAGTGGCGATGGTGCGATGAAGATAGCGGATTGCTTTTTGCAACCCGTTGGCCATATCCTGCCAATTCGCCGTCGCGGTGTCGTGACGGGCAATCAACACATAATCAATACCATTTTTTGCCATTGGTGACAGATGATCACGCGCCAAAGCGCGCATACGCCGTCGTGCCCGGTTACGGGTGACGGCATTGCCAATTTTTTTGGTAGCGGTTAGCCCGATCCGCCAGTCGTCCGAATCGTGGGTGACGGCTTGGATCACAAGACCTCGGGCAAGGGCTTTTTCGCCCTTGGATCGCGCCGCGAGAAATCCGGCGCGTGACGGTATGGTTTTCATGTCAGACACCAAACACAGGTATCCTTGTGAATATAGTTACGCTGAAAGGCGCGCACGACCCTTTGCACGGCGAGCCTGAATGACCCGACGACCACCAACGGTGGCCATGCGTGAACGAAAACCGTGACGGCGCTTGCGAACCAATACGCTAGGCTGATAGGTGCGTTTCATCTGAACGCTCCTTTATGACTGTGAATGCAGAAAATTACTGAGTGCGGGGTATAGGCCGCGTGGCGGCATCTGTCAATAATATTTGCATCAGGCCTGTAATGATTCTGCCGCGCTATTTTACAATTCATCAGCAAAGGTTGGCGTGCGTCATCATCACGATAAATCATATCACCGGATTTTGACATATTTTGCATGGATTTGGTGTCATTTGAATGAGAAAAAAACCCAATTTCGATGAGATTTGGTCAGAATCACTAGTAAGCTCAAGCTTCATAACGTCTTCGAAATTTACTGAAGGCAAATGGCCCAATGGCACCGACCAAATAACGTCCATCAATGAAACAAAAGGTATTTACTCTTTGGCGCTGATTCCCCGCAAACCGAAGGCTTATATATTTTTCATTGCTGCGACTTCTATCGTTGTTGCCCTGATTTTGCTTTTATTGCTGTCGATAAATCGAAGTCAGGTTATCCGCCACCAATGGAATAATCTTTCAGCTGATTTCATCAAGCTCAGTAAGACAGGCAACGCTGTCGATGATCCGGCGCATTTCTCACGGCTGGCAAATTATGACCTTATTGCATTTCGGATTGTTGATAATAGGCTGATAGCAAACACAGCAATACATCTGTTTGATCCTGACGATGCTGATCATCAACTATATCAATTTATCGAAACCACCGATCCAGTGCCCTATTTGTTTCTTCATCAAAATACGGGTTTTTTACAATTCGCCGCGACAATGAAAATGTTTGTCGCTGACCATCATGCCCCGATTGAATTGATTGGCGTCATTGATAACCAGATTGTCAGCTTTACCATTATCCAGTCCATTCCGAAAAGCCTTGAATCCTTTGGTGAATTGCAAACCGTTGCGCAAGCGATTGAAACATTGCAACGCAATATGGCGCGCGAGCTAACCCAGCGTGAACGGCTTGCCGATATTGGCGAGGCTGTTGCCAAAATCAATCATGACATTCGCAATGTGTTAAGCTCGGCAACGCTTGTTAGTGACGCCTTGCTATCCTCTAAAGATGAAAATGTCCGCAAATCAGCGCCGCTGGTTTTGCGTTCACTGGAGCAGGCTGTTGATCTATGCCAATCGATGCTTGATTATCTTGCCCAGACCCCAGACCCGATCCCCAGTGATTTTGAACTGCCAGAGTTGCTTGCCGAAATTCAGTCAGCGTCATTGTTAAAACTGCGCTATCAGGGGCCAAGAATCATGCATGCTGATCGTAATATGATGTCGCGAATCTTGCTGAATCTGGCGCGCAATGCTGGAACAGCGGGTGCCAATATGATGTGGGTCGAAGTCTGGCAGGTCGGTCATCTTGCGATTATGGATATTAGCGATAATGGGGCCGGTATTCCGCGATCAGCATGGCCGAATCTATTTTCGCCCTTTAAAAGCACACAAGGCAGTGGCGGCGGGCTTGGCCTTGCCATTTCACGCGATCTGACGCTGGCACAAGGCGGCATGCTTCGGCTCAGCCGGTCAAGCAGTGACGGCTCGGAATTCCGCATTCAATTTGCCGTGCGCGTTTTTCCAGCTCTGTCCAACACAGTCGAGATGATGTGGCATGATGTTGCCTCGCCGCAAAGCCCGTAAATAGGCCTTTGGCCTGCCGTTTTTTGACCGAATAGTCTTTAGCCTAGCGTTGGCCAATAATCGGGGTTGATGGCTGTGGTTCAAGATCCCACGGAAAGAAAATCCAAGTATCCTGCGAGACTTCGGTAACAAATGTATCAACAAGCGGCCGGCCAGCCGGTTTCGCATAGACTGTTGCCAGATGGGCCTTTGGCATCATCAGCTTTAGCGCCTTGGCGGTTTCGCCCGTATCGACAAGATCATCAACAATCAACCAGCCGCTGCCATCGCCTGCCAAAGGAGACGGTTTCAGAACATCAAGCTTGCCACGTTCATTTCCGGCATAGGATGAAATACAGGCGGTATCAATGAGCCGGATTTCTAATTCACGCGCAACAATCGCCGCTGGCACAAGCCCGCCGCGGGTAACAGCGATCAATCCTTCAAACGGGCCAAGCTCAAGCAGCCGCCAAGCCAAAGCCTTTGAGGTGCGGTGTAATTCTTCCCATGAAACCGGAAATGATTTGATACGCTGTTCTGTCATGTTACCCACCCTTGACCAAAAGACGAAGACCCAAAGGCCTGATATGGGCGCCATCATATCGGTTTGCCGCAAAAGCTGTAAAGCCAAAGCACATGCCTGATGCGGTATTTTTTTCACGCCGAATTCAGGTCATGCAAAAAGACCAATCAGAATGACCAATAAAAAAGTCGGTAAAATCGCGTGAATATTCACTTGCAAGCGCTTCGGGCTTGACCTATGTTGCGGCGAATTGGTTGGCATTCACCGTCAAAGCCGCAAAGCAAGCTGGTGAATGACCAAAGGCCAAAGACGCGCTCGTAGCTCAGCTGGATAGAGCACTAGACTACGAATCTAGGGGTCGGGAGTTCGAATCTTCCCGAGCGCGCCACTTCCCAAGCTTCAAGGTCCGAGGACCGCGATACA
>DFSK01000062.1 GCA_002378605.1 Alphaproteobacteria bacterium UBA3439 | reverse complement strand
CAAAGAAAAATTGATGATTGCAATCATCTGTTGCAAACATACTAAAGGTGGTTTTAGGCAGAAATTAGGCAAAAAAAAGAGGAGCGATTGCCCCTCTTTTCAATCAAGTCAAACTGTCTAGTTCAGAACAGTTGCCGCACGGCGATTCTTTGCCCATGATTCTTCATTTGAACCAGAAACCGCTGGACGCTCTTTGCCGTATGAAACGGTGCGGACGCGTGCTGCGTTCAGGCCTTTGGCAAGAAGATAGTCACGAACAGCCACGGCGCGGCGATCGCCAAGCGCCAGATTATATTCACGTGTGCCGCGCTCATCAGCATGGCCTTCGATGATTACAACCATGGTTGGGTTCACATTCAAGAAAGCGGCCTGGCGATCCAGAATGGCCTGTGCCTCTCCGGCTAGCTCAGAGCTGTCAAAACCGAAATACACAGTGTTACCAACCTGAGCCAGCTTTTCAGCGTCACTCATCTGTGTTGCGGTTGTTGAGCTGCTTGATGCACTAGCTGTCGCACTGCCTGATGCACTGCTTGATGAACTGCCAGAGGCACTGTCACCAGCAACATTTGACGCGGTCTCACAGGCGGTAAAGAGAAAAGCTACTGCGCAAATAGCGAGGAGTCGTTGAAACATCTGAATGCTCCCAAATTGTTTGTCCGGCACACCGGATGGTTTCTATTTCGCGTTATTAGGTGACCACATAAATAACTTGTCATCTAAATGTCACGACATTCATCTAACGGACGCACCCACGAAGGCTGGTCTTATCCGGCCTAAATACTGAATCCTCAATAGCGCAAAATCTTTGCAATTGAAACCAAAAAATTGACCAATCACTTATAAAACCGGAATTTTTTGGAAAGACCGCTTATCTGCTCGTCAATTGACATGATGATCACTACCGCATCCAAACATCAGCGGACAAACCAAAGACCCTTTGCCAAAGCTTACAAACAAAGATGGTAAAATTATTGTCAACGCGTCAAATCTGTTGAGTTTAGCGCAAAATAGGCGACCATGCCGGATCAGATGCGTCTGATGGCGTGATGATGCGCTTTTCGTTAAAACCGGTGATATCGATGCGGTAAACATGCGTATCACCGCCGCTACCATCGGTTTCAAAGGGCTGTTGCTTGAAATACATCAAGACGCGGCCATTTGGCGCCCATGTCGGCCCCTCAACAAGAAACCCGTTTGCAAGAAGTCGTTCACCAGATCCATCAACATTCATCACACCAATGTAAAATTGGCCATTCGCCATTTTGGTAAAAGCGATAATATCGCCGCGTGGTGACCAAACCGGCGTTGCATAGCGGCCCTGATTAAAGCTAATACGCCGGACATTGGCGCCATTAGCATCCATCACATAGAGCTGCTGGCTGCCGCCACGATCAGAATTGAAAACGATTTTGGCACCATCAGGTGAATAGGATGGCGATGTATCAATCGACGCCGATTGCGTTAGCCGGTTAATCGCTTGGGTTCGCATATCCATTTCATAGATGTCGGTCATGCCATTTTGCGCAAGGCTCATGATCAATTTATCACCTGACGGCGCAAAGCGGGGTGCAAAGGTCATGCCCGGAAACGAACCAAGCCGTTCGGTACGCCCTGTCGCAATTTCAAATAGATAGACATTCGGTTCATCATTGAAATAGTTAAGATAGGCAATTTCATTGGCTGTCGGTGAAAAGCGCGGGGTCAGAACCAGATCAGCGCCTGAGGTTAAAAACTGATGATTATGTCCATCTTGATCCATGATGGCCAACCGCTTTAAACGGCGGCTTTGCGATCCGGATTCAGCAACATAGACGACGCGCGTATCAAAATACCCGCTGTCACCCGTAAATTCTTCATAAACAAAATCGGCAATCTGATGTGAAATCCGCCGAATTGCATTTTGATCGGCATTGCCACCACCACCGGTGATATTGCGCTGGATCACGACGTCCCATAGCACAAATTCCACCTGCAGCATCCCCGCCGCGTCAACATAGGCCGACCCAACAAGAAGCCCCTTGACCCCCAAAGGGCTCCAATTGGTGAAATTTGGCCGGATTGATGGCGCTTTTGGCGGCTCGATGAAGGCTGCGCTATCAACTGGCGCAAACAGGCCCGAACTTTCCAGATCTTCTGAAATAATCTGGGCGATTTGTTTGCCAACTTCAGATACGGCGCCATCAGGGCCAGTAAAATTGGCGATCGCTATCGGTGTTGGCGCGACCTGACCTTCGGTAATATCAATGCGCAGCTGCGCATTGGCGATATTGCCAAAAAGGCCAAAACAAGCCGCAATCACAGTCACTAATCGCAAAAACATCATCATAGTGAACCTATTCCCATCTATTTCCCTGCCGATATGCGCCGTCTGGCGCAAACCATGCCACATCATTATCGCGTTAAAAATTTCGGATCAAACCCGAAGATAAAGCTTTTCCATTGTTCATATTTATCCAAAGGCACCGGCAAAGGCGAACATTTAAACATTGTGCGAATGGCCTCGTCTGCGGCAACACGGTATGTGCGGTCGGTGGCAAGTCGCATCTTATTATCAACCTCGGCTGTCAAAACCTTTCCGTCCCTATCTAACGTGACAATTATGTCAACAATTAGCGTGTTTGCACCCGCCGTGCCAATTGGCGGCGACCAGCATGATGACACATGCTGGCGAATACGATCAATGTCGGACAGGCCAAGCGGGCCAACAACCGGCTTTTGCGGGGCGCGAACGGCATTACCAGCCGCCGTTGTCAAATTGCTGGTCAAAGTCTCAGCCGCTTCTTTGCGTTCCTTTTCTCGCCGTTTCTTTTCGGCTTCTTCGGATACTGCCTTGGCCTTGGCAAGATTTTGCATCACCCCGCTCAATGCGTCTTCGCGCTGTTTTTGCGATGCTTTTTGGCGGGCTAGTTTATTGATGCGTTTTGGCGGTGATTGCGGCAGGCGTTTTGGCGCCTTGATCGTGGCGGCGGTTTTTGGCTTTGACTTTGGCGGTGCCGGTGGTTGGGCAATTGCAGGCTTTGGCTTTGGTTTAGGCGTTGTTTTTTGAGGCAGAATTTCCGCTTTTGGATCGGGGGCCTTTGGGCTTGGCTTGGCTACGGGCTTTGGTGCTGGCGGTTTTGCGCGCGGCGGGGCTGGCGGTGGTGGCGGTGGCGGTTTTTTCGATTTGGCCGCTTTTTGTTCTTTCTTTGCCGTATTCGGTTTATCGCCTTGCGTCAGATTGGTCGTTGGCACTGATTGCACCATTTCCATCACCACGATGGGTTGCTCCTCGGGAAGATCGCGCTTGATTGACGGCAAGCCAATCCACGCCAGTACCGCAACACTGACGTGCAATCCAACCGAAATAATCAGCGAACGACGATCCATCTCTAGCGTTCCACGCAACGTTCCATCAAGCGACCATTATTTCACGTCAGGAAGCTGGGCCACTAATGCAACCTTTTCAAATCCGGCGGCCTGAATGCGGCCCATAACACCAAGCACATCGCCATAGGTCACTGCCCGATCACCACGCACGAAAATACGAACATCAGGATTGGCGTTGGAAATGGCCTTCAGGCGCGGGATCAAAACCGCGGCGTCAACAGCTGCTTCCTGCAAATAAAGGCTGCCATCAGCTTTGATCGAAACCACCAAAGGCGCCGCATCGGCATTGATTGCCCCAGCCTTGGTTTTCGGCAAATCGACCTCAACCCCGACGGTCAAAAGCGGCGCTGTTACCATAAAGACGATCAGCAGTACCAGCATGACATCAACAAAGGGGGTAACGTTAATCTCACCCATCGGACGATGCCGCCGTCCGCCGGTTGATCGTTTGACTCCGGCCCCCATTATTTGCCGCCTTCATCAAGCTGGCGCGCCAAAAGCGTACTGAATTCCTGCGCAAATGTCTCAAGCCGTGCGCCAAATCGTTCAAGATCGCCAGCAAATTTATTATAGGCAATCACTGCCGGAATGGCGGCGGCAAGCCCAAGCGCGGTGGCGAATAGCGCCTCGGCAATCCCGGGTGCGACAACGGCAAGGCTGGTGTTTTTTGACTCGGCGATCGACTGGAACGAACTCATGATCCCCCAGACCGTGCCAAGCAAGCCAACAAACGGCGAAACCGAGCCGATTGACGCCAGAAAATTCATCCCGCGTTCCATTCGCTCCATTTCACGTGTGATGGTAAAATTCATTGACCGGTCGATGCGGCTGACCAATGACGCGCGCAAATCGGCGCGGCTGGCATCGGCAAGCCCGCGCGACGTTGCCCGTCGCCATTCACGCATCGCGGCAACAAACACAATCGACATTGCATCGCGCGGATTGGCGCCGGTATCATCATAGAGCTTGTCAAGCGAACCACCTGACCAGAAGGCATCTTCAAAGGCCTGCGCCAAACGCCGCTCACGCCGAATGATGGTGACTTTTTCCACCACAATCGCCCAGCACCAAACCGATGCCAAAATCAATAGCAACATGACCAGCTTGACAAAAGGATCCGCCGCCCAGAACAACCCCATGATGCTGAGATCTGCACTCGAATGGGTTACCGTCATCTCCACAGAATTCATTTATTTACCCTCTGTTCTCACCCAAATAGCATTTGCGTTCGCACCATTTCGCCGGTGCTGGTTATCCATCTGACAGCGCCAGACCGGAAAATTTGGCTTTGACCGCCGCGGGCAGCCGACATATTTTTGGCTGCGCTCCATGTGCCAGCTCGACAAGCCCTATGTCTACGACAAGTCGGGCAAGAATATGGCGGTTTTCACGATTTATGATTTTTTGTTGTAATTTCAGTGATGCGCCGCCAAGCCGAAGCAAGCCGCTGTCAACATCAAGAATATCACCAAGACCGGCGGGGCGATGAAAATCAATCTCGATACGGCGCACAACAAAACCGAAACCGTCATCGGCAAGCATCGCTGGCTGGTCAATACCAAGACACCGAAGCCATGCCGATCTTGCGCGTTCGGCAAAGGCCAGATATTGCGCATGATAAACAATCGCGCCAGCGTCGGTATCTTCATATTGAACACGAAGCGGATAAATATGATTGCCAGCGTCAAAACGGCCATCAAGCATGGCATCGGCGCTTGCTGCAAGATTGGCATTATCGCGGCTTCCCGCCAGATTTTTTTGCCGATCACCCACCATCATACCCTATTCGATATCTGTCTCATCACCGGCGATTTGCGTCAGAAGATCAAGCTGTTTGGCAGCCGATGCAGGCGGCGTCATGCCAAGATAGGCCCAACCACCAACCGACAGGCACCGCCCGCGCGGTGTGCGCATCAATAATCCGGTTTGCATCAAATAAGGTTCAATCACCTCTTCTAGAACATCACGCTGTTCAGACAATACCGCCGCCAGCGTTTCCACGCCAACCGGCCCACCAGCATAAGATTCGGCCAAACAGGCAAGATAGCGCCGATCCATCTGGTCAAGGCCATTGGCATCGACTTCAAGCCGGTGCAAAGCGGCATCGGCAACCGCCGCGGTTACTGTTCCCGAGGCTTCAACCGCCGCAATATCGCGAACCCGTCGCAATAACCGGCCTGCCACACGCGGCGTTCCGCGCGCCCGCCCAGCAATTTCGGCCGCCCCATCAGCGCCAAGATCAAGCCCAAGCTTGATTGCCTGTTTGGTCAGGATAAGTGACAATTCATCAGGAGTGTAAAACTGCATCCGCATTTGAATGCCAAATCGGTCACGAAGCGGCGTTGTCAACAGCCCCGATCTTGTTGTGGCGCCAACAAGCGTAAATGGCGGCAAATCAATCCGCACTGAGCGCGCCGACGGCCCCTCGCCAATGATAAGATCAAGTTGAAAATCTTCCATCGCCGGATAGAGAACCTCTTCAACCGCAGGCGCAAGGCGATGAATTTCGTCAATAAACAAAACATCGCGTGGCCGCAAATTGGTAAGCAAAGCGGCCAAATCACCCGCCCGCGCAATGACCGGCCCAGACGTTGCCCGAAAACCAACACCCAATTCAGCCGCAATGATCTGCGCCAAGGTTGTTTTGCCAAGACCCGGCGGCCCGTGAAGAAGGCTGTGATCCATCGCATCACCACGATCGCGCGCGGCATGAATGAATGTTTCAAGATTGCGGCGTCCATTGCCCTGCCCGATAAATTCAGCAAGCGAGGTTGGCCGCAAAGCATTATCACTTCGCTCTTGACTATCAGCGCCGATCAGGCGGCTGGACTCATCCGATTGGGTCATGCGCCCATCTCCCGCAAGGCAGCCGCAATCACATCTGAAAGATTGTCTCCGCCAAGCTTTGCCTGAACACGCATCACCGCGCTATGTGCCTCGGCGCGTCCATAGCCAAGATTAACCAGCGCCGAAACCGCATCACTAAATAATCCAGCTGCGGCTCCGTCAAATCCGCCAGCCGCGCCGCCAGCCATGCCACCGCCAGCATCGCCAATGGCCAAGGCCCCACCAAGGCTGGTGATTTTTCCAATTTTCTCGCCAAGTTCATTGACCACACGCTGGGCAATCTTTGGCCCAACACCATCGGCACGCGCCACCATTGCCTTGTCACCGGCGACAATGGCATTGGTTAAATCACTTGGCGACAACACCGATAAAATGGCCATCGCCGCCTTGGCACCAACGCCCTGAACCGTGATCAAAAGCCGAAAAGCATCGCGTTCAGCCAGATCAAGAAAGCCAAATAGGGTCATGCTGTCTTCGCGGACCTGCATTTCGGTTAATAGCGTAACCTCACCTGCCATGGTGCCAAGCTGGCCTTGGGTTCGGCCAGAAATATTGACCGCATAGCCAACGCCATGAACATCAAGGATCGTTTGCTGATCATCGGTTCGCACTATGGTGCCACGCAATTGCGCAATCATGTCTTGCCCCCATTGCTGGCATCATCTCGGGCAAGCGCCGCTGCGATAGCCGCTGACAGACCATTGCCCGCTTGTCCCTTATCTAACTCTACCCCGACTGACGCCGCTGTACCAGCCTCATTGCTTGCGGCAATCGCAATTGCCAGCGCATCGGCAGCATCGGCATTTTGCGCCGTGACTGCCAGCAGGCGTGTGACCATATCCTGGATTTGTTTTTTATCGGCCGTACCGGTGCCAGCAACAGCCTTTTTGACAGCGCGCGCCGAAATTTCGGCAACACCAAGCCGATTGACCCCACAAGCAAGGATGCCAACACCGCGGGCCATACCAAGGCGAAGCGCCGATCCGGCTGATTTTGCCACAAAGATTTGTTCAATTGCCGCCTGATCGGGCTGGTGAAGGGTAATTACCTCGCAAAGCCCATCAAAAATAATTTGTAACCGCGAGGCATCATCAAGGGCGGGCTTGGGCTGGATCGCGCCATTGGCAATATGCTGCAACCGCCCACCAACAACGGCGATAACGCCCCAGCCGGTGCATCGCAATCCGGGGTCGATGCCAAGGATCCGCATCATCGGCCCCGCTTAGGTAAGCTTGGCAATGACGTCGTCCGAAATATCAAAATTTGACGACACATTCTGTACATCGTCATTATCGTCAAGCGCATCAAGAAGCTTTAACAAGGTCGAGGCCTGCCCCTCATCAACGGCGATCAAATTTTGCGGTTTCCACGTCAGACCCGATTCTTCGGGCGCACCAAACACCGTTTCCAACGCCTCGCGAACGGCGTTAAAATCATCCGGCGCGCAAATCACTTCATGGCCAGTTTCATCCGATTCCACATTTTCGGCACCCGCTTCAAACACCGCTTCGAACATCGTATCGGCATCGGTCACATCAGCCGGATAGATGATCTGGCCTACCCGATCAAACATAAAGCTTACCGATCCTGTTTCGCCAAGCGAACCGCCAAATTTATTAAAGGCGGCGCGCACTTCAGATGCGGTACGGTTACGATTATCGGTCATCGCATCAACGATCAATGCCGTACCACCCGGGCCATAGCCCTCATAGCGGATTTCATCATAATTTTCACCCTCGCCACCCTCGGCGCGTTTCAGCACGCGTTCGATATTATCCTTGGGCATATTAGCCGCGCGGGCCGCCGATAGGGCCGAGCGCAAGCGTGGGTTTGAATCAGGATCAGTGCTGCTTCGCGCGGCGACGGTCAGCTCTTTGATAAGACGACCAAAAACCTTTGCCCGTTTTTTGTCCTGCGCACCTTTGCGGTGCATGATATTTTTGAATTTGGA
>DFSK01000180.1:8249-10625 GCA_002378605.1 Alphaproteobacteria bacterium UBA3439 | reverse complement strand
CTTGATCATATCCGCGCCTATAACAAATCATGGAATTATTATGACGGGCTGCAAGGCGCCGCGCTTGAAGCCGAGATCCGCCGCGCCACAACATGGGAGAGGCCAAGCTGGAAATTTGCCACCGGACAGCCAAGCGAAAATAATTTTGAAGATCCGCTTGGGCTGTTTGATTTCGAAAATCGTGACGAGGCAAAATCAGGCCGGAAACTAACCCCAGAAGAACGTGCCGCATGGAAAACCTTAAACTTGGCACCGGTTGATGATTTTGATATTGTCAAAAAACAATACAAGCGGCTGGTCAAGGAGAACCATCCCGACAAAAATGGGGGTGACGCCCATGCCGAAGAACGGCTAAAAGATATTAACCTTGCCTATTCACTGATTCGGAAAACCCTAGCCAATGGTGACAAGTCTGCCACCAGCCAAACCTAATATTTGCTTAAAGTGGAGTTCTAACTGTTATGTCTGATAACGCGAAATTTGCGCCGACCCCTGCCCATTCCATGTCGGCGCCCGACATTACGGTCAATGCCAGAGACGTCTTTGGTATTGATGTCGACATGATTGTTCCTGCCTTTAGTGAGGGATCTGATTATGTGCCTGCGCTTGATCCGAACTATCAGTTCGACACCGACACCACAATCGCCATTCTGGCAGGCTTTGGCCATAACCGCCGGGTGATGATTCAAGGCTATCACGGCACGGGTAAATCAACCCATATTGAACAGGTTGCCGCACGGTTAAACTGGCCCTGTATTCGGGTCAATCTGGATAGCCATATCAGCCGAATTGACCTGATTGGTAAAGACGCCATCGTGCTTCGTGACGGCAAACAGATTACCGAATTCCGCGAAGGCATTCTGCCGTGGGCACTGCAGAATCCGGTTGCGCTGGTATTTGATGAATATGACGCTGGCCGTGCCGATGTGATGTTTGTGATTCAGCGCGTTCTCGAAGTCGATGGCAAGCTGACCCTTCTTGATAGCAATAAGGTGATTCACCCACATCCGCATTTCCGACTTTTTGCAACGGCCAACACTGTTGGTCTTGGCGATACAACCGGCCTTTATCATGGCACCCAGCAAATCAATCAGGGGCAAATGGATCGCTGGTCAATTGTGTCGACATTGAATTATCTGCCGCATGCTGATGAGGTGAATATTGTCACGGCGAAACTGCCACAATATGCCGACAAAAAAGGCACTGAACAGGTTGCCGCAATGGTTCGTATGGCCGATTTGACCCGTAAAGGATTTATGTCAGGTGACCTATCAACAGTCATGTCGCCGCGTACGGTTATCACTTGGGCCGAAAATACCAGTATCTTTGGCGATATGACTTTGGCATTCCGGTTAAGCTTTTTGAACAAATGTGACGAGATCGAACGCCCAACCGTGGCTGAATATTATCAGCGTTGTTTTGGCATTGACCTTCCCGAAGCACCGATCCGGCAGGCCACTGCCAGCTAAGGGCTAATTGCCCGCAGCAGCATGCCATCATAATCCATCAGCCACCGGAACAATCGCAGGAAACCAGCATGTCTTCATTTGACAAGGATGCACAATTTCTGAAATCCAACGCCGCAGCGATGCGGGCGCTTGCTGGTGGCAAAGAGCATCAAGTAACCTATGCTGGCACCGATACGCATGTTGGCAAGGATGATGTGCGGCTACCTGCGCTTCCTCCAACGGCAACCGCCGCGCAAAAAGCCAGCCTTCGCGGTGCCGCCGATGGCGCCGCCCTTTGGCTTGCCCATCATAACCCGATGACCCATAAGAAACATTGCCCTGCCCCGGATGGTGCCAAGGCGATTTTCGAATCAGCCGAACGCGCCCGCGTCGAGGCCATTGGCGCACGCCATATGAAGGGCGTTGGTGACAATCTCGATGCAGCCTTGAATCAGCGCTATGAAAACCGCCAGATTGACGCGCCGGGAAGCGCCGATGATGCCGGTATTGCCGAGGTCGTCCGGTTACTGCTTCGCGAAGAACTAACCGGATCGCCGCCACCTAAGAACCTGTCGATGGTGATGGATTTATGGCGGCCATGGGTGAAAAGCCGTGCAGGCGATCTGATTAACGAGCTTGGCGAGTCACTTGATGATCAACCGGCCTTTGCCGAATTATCGCGCCGCCTGATTGGTGCGCTTGAATCCGATCTTGGTGAGGCCTCGTCGGATGAAGATCAAGATTCAGATAATGAAGATGATCAGGATGAGGGCGGCGACAGCCAGTCCGAACAGGATGGCGAACAATCTGCCGTCGGTGAAGATCAAAGCGAAGGCGATGACAGCCAATCAATGGATGACGCCGGTGATGCTGGCGCGTCTGAAGATGGCGAAATGATGGATTCCGAAGGCACGGATGACGGCAGCAG
>DFSK01000180.1:3105-7957 GCA_002378605.1 Alphaproteobacteria bacterium UBA3439 | reverse complement strand
GGCTATCGTATTTTTGATACCAAATTTGACGAAGTGATTGCCGCTGCCGATCTTTGCGACCCGCAAGAGCTTGACCGGCTTCGGGTGATGCTTGACCGGCATATGGAAAATGTCACCTCAATCGTTGGCAAGCTTGCCAACCGTCTGCAACGTAAATTGATGGCGCATCAAAACCGGTCGTGGGATTTTGATCTTGAAGAAGGGGTGCTTGACGCTGCCAAACTGCACCGCGTTGTCACCCAGCCACTAAGCCCGCTTTCCTATAAACAAGAACAAGACACAAAATTCCGCGATACCGTTGTTACGCTATTGCTGGATAATTCCGGCTCGATGCGCGGGCGGCCCATTACCATTGCCGCGGTCACTGCCGATATTCTGGCGCGTACGCTTGAACGGTGTGGCGTCAAAGTCGAAATTCTTGGCTTTACCACCCGTGCATGGAAAGGCGGGCAATCACGCGAATTATGGCAACAGGCCGGAAAACCAGCCATGCCAGGGCGATTGAATGATCTTCGCCATATCATCTATAAGCCAGCCGATGTGCCATGGCGCCGCGCGCGCAAATCGCTTGGGTTGATGCTGCGCGAAGGCATTTTGAAAGAAAATATTGACGGTGAGGCGCTGTTATGGGCACATGACCGGCTTTTGGCGCGGCATGAAGACCGCCGAATCATGCTTGTCATTTCTGATGGTGCGCCGGTTGATGATTCGACCCTATCGGTCAATAGCGGCAGCTATCTCGAAAAACATCTTCGCGAGGTTATTGGCTATATCGAAGGGCGATCACCGGTTGAATTGCTTGCGATTGGTATTGGCCATGACGTGACACGCTATTATCGGCGCGCCGTTACCATCACCGATGTTGACCAGCTTGGCGGCGCAGTTGTTGGGCAATTGACCGACCTGTTTGACGAGGATGCAAACAAGCGACCGCGCCGAACTGGCTAAAATCCGGCCCCACCATCACACGCGATTCCAGATAAAAGGCATAAAAAACCCCGCATCATTTTGCGGGGTTGTTCATGCGTTTGATACGCGATTATGCGGTTGTTTGCGCAGCCGTGATTTGGCGCTTTAATTCGCGCGCTTCAACAGCCAATTCGGCGTTGCGTGCCTGCAGCAAATAAGCGTCAAGACCGCCATGTTTTTCAACAGTCCGCATGGCGCTTGTTGAAACGCGAAGGCTGACCGCACGGCCAAGAATTTCGCTATGCATGCGGGTTGATTGCAGATTTGGCAGAAAGCGGCGGCGTGTACGATTATTCGCATGGCTGACATTATTGCCAGACATCACAGTCTTACCAGAAATTTGACAGCGTTTTGCCATAACTAAGGCTCCATAATCAGCAGACACAGATGCGCTGCGTTAGAAATTGAAGGCTGGGTATAGGCCAGTCTGCGGCCAAGGTCAAGCTGGAAAACCAGCTTTGCTACCGCAAGAACCCGAACAAAGCAGGAATCAAGACCAATGCAATTTATTAAGGGCCAACCAATGTTTAGTCAGGCTCATGCCAAGAAGAGTGATTATCCTGATCAAGCTTTTGGTTAATCCAAATAGACTAGCCATTGATGTTTGTGACTCTAAGCCAGCGGCGGGTCATTCCACGCTTTGCGGGTTCATTTTCAGAAATATCGTGTAACGCCCAATAGCGCATTTGAATTATTTTGATTGAAGGAACATGGTTTTGAAAGCAAAGCGCAATATACAATTGGCAAATGTACGAACATCGATTGTTCTAGAAACCGCGATTTGGGATGCTGTTGGTGAAATTCTGCTTCGCGAAAATTTGGATTTGAACGGATTTTGCCAAATGATCGACAAACGCCGAAGAGGGTTTAACCTAACATCGGCGATTCGGGTTGTTGTGGTGATCTATTATCGGACATTAGCGCAAGAGCGGCAGCAAATTAGTGGCGCAACGCCGTCTTTGAGTCGGTTAAGCGCACCCGACCCCGAATTGCCGCCAATCCCGCTTTTGCCTATTGTTCTGAAATCTTTTCGCAAAGGCCTTTAGCATATTTAATGGCTTTGGCAGGATCGGGGATTTGCCCCTTGATTTGATGCGGGGCGCTTATGCCGTCAGCATCCATCATCGCCGCTAGCTGATGCAAAATGCGGCCCGGCAGATGTGGGCCATCAAGTGCCAGGCCGCTATAAAGCTGAACCAGATCGGCACCAACCAGAATTTTGGCATAGGCTTGCCAGCCATTGGCAACACCGCCGGCCCCAATCAACCCAAGCCGTCGGTCACTTAAACGCGCCACATCGGCAAGAATTGCCGTGGCGGCCTCAAAAAGCGGCGCACCCGATAGCCCGCCCGATTCGCCAGCATGAACCCCGTCAAGATCATCAGGACGTGCCAGCGTGGTATTGGTTGCAATAATGCCGCTGACCCCCGCCTCAACGCAAGATTCAACAATCGCCGCCAAATCGTCATGATGCAGATCGGGGGCGATTTTCAAAAAGATTGGTTTTGCTGACACATCGCCAGCACCGCCCGCCTCATCAAGTCCGGCACGGCCTGCCGCCAATAAATCGGCAAGATGCGTCTTGGTTTGCAAATTGCGCAAACCAGGCGTGTTTGGTGATGAAATATTGAGCGTGATATAATCGGCATAGCGCGCCAAATGTGCCACGGCACGGCGATAATCATCAATTGGCGCTTGGCTGGTTTTATTGGCGCCAACATTAACCCCCAAAATACCGGTTCGTGATGCCGCCATCTTTTGCAGATTTCGTGCAGCCGCATCCATGCCAAGGCTGTTAAACCCGTAACGGTTGATCACCGCATGATGTTTTGGCAGGCGAAAAACGCGCGGTTTTGGATTGCCCGGCTGCGGTAGCGGCGTGATGGTACCAACTTCAACATGACCAAACCCAAGCTGCATCGCGCCATTAAAACAGGCCGCATTCTTGTCAAAGCCGGCCGCAAGCCCAAGCGGGTTGGCAAATTCCAAACCAGCAAGCGTAACGCCTAAATTGGCCTTTGTTGCCAGCGGTGCTGGACGTGGCCCTAGATTATGATGAAGCGTCGCCACCGCGACACGGTGCGCCGCCTCGGCTGGCAGGCATCGCGCCAAATTTGCCAGCATGCCCCACATCAGCCATGATCCGCCGATTGGGCGAGCTTGCCAGCAAGCGCATCATCAATCAATTGAATGCTCTTTTCGCGGCCATAAAGCGCAAAGAACGATCCCATACGCGGCCCCTCGGACTGGCCAAGAAGCACCTCATAAAGACATTTAAACCAATCGCGCAGATTTTCATATTCAGCCGCTTTGCCTGTGGCGTAAACAACCGATTGAATGGCCTCGGCGCCACTATCATCAGCAAGCGCCGCAAGCTGTGATTTCAGCGCTCCAAGATGAACAGCCTCACCCGTATCGGCAAGCCGGTAGGTTTTATAAGGTCGAACCATATCTTGATAATAATTGACCGCATAGCCAATCATCCGATCAAGCTCGGCATGGGTTTTCGGGTCGATATCACCAGCATAGTCGCTGACATAGGCCCAGACGATTTGCGAATCTTCGGCATGGCAGACCGCCGCCAGATTCAACAATAGAGTAAAGCTAACCGGCAAACCTGCCTGATCGGGCAAGCCACTGTGAATATGCCATAGCGGATTTTCCAACTGTTCGGCGTCATCTTGTGACGGCAATTTGCCAAGATGCTGGTAATATTCATCAACGGTTTTTGGAATCACATCAAAATGCAGTCTTTTGGCACGCTTTGGCTGACCATACATGAATAGCGATAATGATTCTGGACTGCCATAGCGCAACCAATCATCAACCGATAAACCATTGCCTTTTGATTTGGAAATTTTCTCGCCATTCGCATCAAGAAATAATTCATACGAAATACCCGCTGGCGGCGTGCCGCCAAGTGCACGGGTGATCTTGCTCGATTGCGTTACCGAATCAATGAGATCCTTGCCACTCATTTCATAATCAACACCAAGCGCATACCAGCGCATCGCCCAGTCACATTTCCATTGCAATTTACACTGTCCGCCGGTGACCGAAACTTCGCGTTCAGCCCCGCTATCAGGATCAATATAGGTAATCGTGCCAGCGCTGGTGTCGCGGTTAATAACCTTGGCCTGAAGCACCTTGCCACTATCAGGGCAGATCGGAAAAAACGGGCTGTAAGTTGCTTGGCGTTCCGGCCCCAAAGTTGGCAGCATGATATCCATAATGGCATCATAATGCTCGAGAACACGAAGCAATGCTGAGTCAAATTTGCCGCCAAGATAGCAATCGGTTGAACTCATGAATTCATATTGAAACCCGAAGGAGTCAAGAAAAGCCTGCAAGCGCAAATTATTATGCTCGCCAAAAGACGGCGCCGTGCCAAATGGATCTTTGACCTTGGTTAATGGCATATGAAGATAGGCTGCCAACATTTCGTGATTTGGCACATTGTCCGGAATCTTGCGAAAGCCGTCCATATCATCGGAAAAACAGATCAGGCGCGTTTTCTGGCCGGTCAAGGCTTCATAGGCATGACGAACCATAGTGGTACGAACAACTTCACCAAAAGTACCAATATGCGGCAGGCCTGATGGGCCGTAACCCGTTTCAAACAGAACCTCACCCTTGTTGGCATCACGCATTTTATCAAGGCGGCCAGCCAGCGCACGCGCCTCGGCGAATGGCCATGCCTTGGCGTCGGTTGCAATCTCTTGTAGCCTTGCGGTCAGATCACTCATCATCATGCTCTTTCATATCGCGGGCAGATGGCACCGCACCAAATGCGGACAAGCTAGGGCGAGCCGCGATCAAGGTCAAGTGGCAAGCAATGCCACAAAGATGCCATCCCGGCAGCCTGCATTTCTTGGCCTGCCTG
>DFSK01000180.1:0-2829 GCA_002378605.1 Alphaproteobacteria bacterium UBA3439 | reverse complement strand
CATTTCTTGGCCTGCCTGCATTTAGTTTTGCAAAAGGCGTGCGCAAAGCTGGCATGGCCGCCTGCGGCAAGCTATAACTGCCCTGATGCATGATTCAACTTCCATATCACTTCCCGATCTTCATGGCGTGCCTGTTTTCTATCCGCATGGCACCCAGCTGATCTGGATTAGCCAGAATGGCGAGATCACCCATCCAAACCGCGCGACCATTGCCGCCGAGCTGGCTTTGGGAATTGTACTATTATGCCATCGTCGCTGGAGCAGCGCCCGCGCCGGTATCGAGATTGATCATTATCTTGATGTGATGGAATTATTCGCCTTTGTCAGACCCGCCCGTTTTGCCCTTCCAACACCCGCTGGTCTCGCCCAGCAGCTTGGCCTTGCGCGGCCGCAAAATGGCGAAGACATGGCGACCCTATTGCCGCAAATTGCCTTTACCCTTCTTGATGAATTGGCAAATGCGCCCGATGCCGCCCGCCAAGAAGCTGGACAGATTGCCACGATGATGACTTCTGGCGGCTGGAATTGGGGGCCTTATATTCTGGCGCATCTTGGCCTGCCACAGCCTGCCGCAGGCCCGCCTGACAGCCGCCTTGCGGTAATCTGGAACCGGCTTGCCGATTATACTGATTACACCCCGCAAACCGATGCTGGTACACAGCCAATTTTGCCCGATGAAGCGCGCCAAAGACTTGCCGAAATGCTTGGTGGCAACGCTGAATTGCGCCTGCCGCAGGCCGATTATGCCGCCGCAGTTACCGCCAGCTTTGACCGGCCAGATGCGGGGCCAAGTCCGGCAATGGTTCTTGCCGAAGCGGGTACCGGCACCGGCAAAACCCTTGGCTATTTGGCGCCAGCGACCCTATGGGCGGAAAAAAATGGCGGCACGGTCTGGATATCGACCTATACGCGCACACTTCAACATCAAATTGCTGATGAATTGACGCGCCTCTATCCTGATGCCAATACCCGCGCCAGCAAGGTGGTGATCCGAAAGGGCCGCGAAAATTACCTTTGCCTTTTAAATCTTGAAGAAGCCTTGGCGCAAATGCCAGGACGGCCACGCCATGCCACCGCGCTTGGCCTGATGGCCCGATGGGCCGGCGCGACCCGCGATGGCGATCTCACCGGCTCCAGCTTTCCGGCATGGCTGCTTGATCTGCTTGGCCGTGGACAGACTGTCGGGCTGGCTGACCGGCGCGGCGAATGTATCCATGCCGCCTGTACGCATTATAATCGCTGTTTTGTCGAAAAATCGATTCGCGGGGCAAAACGCGCCGATATTGTTGTTACCAATCACGCGCTGGTGATGGTGCAGGCGGCCTATGGCGGCAAAGATGATCGGCGCACGCCAACACGTTATGTATTTGACGAGGGGCATCATGTTTTTGACGCTGCTGATAGTGCGTTTTCAGCCTATCTAAGTGGGCGCGAAGCGGCTGAATTACGGCATTGGGTTCGCGGCGCCGAAGATGGACGGCGCGGCCGTGCCCGCGGCTTGAAACGGCGGCTTGAAGATATTGTTGCAGGCGATGATAACGCGCTTGCAGATATTGAAGCGGCGCTTGAAGCGGCAAGAGCGCTTCCCGGACAGGGATGGGAAAACCGCCTATCATCATCCCAACCGCTTGGCAGTGGTGAAACATTTTTCATGCATCTTCGTGCTGCGCTCTATCTTCGGGTCAGTGATCCGGATAGCCTTTATGATCTGCAATGCGAGCTTTATCCCGCCCCTGATAATGTGGTTGCCGCGGCGCGTGATTTTGGCAGTGCGCTGGCAACGCTTGCCGTTCCTTTAACACGGCTGATCAATTGGCTGGTCAAATATCTTGATGATAATGCCGATCAATTGGACAGCAGCCAACGCGCCCGTATCGAAGGCGCAATCCGCGGGTTAGAATTGCGCGCTGGCGGGCCACTTGGCGCTTGGCAGACAATGCTTGCCGATGTTGATGGTGGCGCACGCGACGGCTTTGTTGACTGGATGCAGATCGACCGGATGGATGGCCAAGATCGTGATGTCGGGCTGGCGCGGCACTGGCTTGATCCGACGATTCCCTTTGCCCATAGTGTTCTGGATACAGCGCATGGCGTCACCATCACATCGGCAACTTTGCAAGATTATGCCGCCCCGCGTCAAACAACCGATCTGGCCATTACTGATGATTCGGGCAATGCCGTAACGGCCACCAATATGGCTGGCAAGCCACCGCATGATGGTTGGCAATCGGCGATTGCGCTAACCGGCGCGGCGCATATGGATCATGCGGCCATGCGGGTCAGTTTTTCATCGCCTTTTGATTATGCGAATCAAACCCGCATTTTGGTGGTGAATGACCTTGATCGTGATCGCCCCGAAGCCACCGCAAGCGCCATGGCGGCTTTGATGATCGCAGCTGGTGGTGGCGGGCTTGGTCTATTTACTGCCATTCGCCGGTTACGGGCTGTCTATCCAGCCTTGGCAAGCCGGTTGGAAGCCGCCGAATTACCACTTTACGCCCAGCATATTGACCAAATGAATTTACAAACGCTGCTTGCCATGTTTCGCGAAGATCCGGAAAGCTGCCTTCTTGGAACCGATGCGGTGCGCGATGGCATTGATGTTCCGGGCACGGCGCTTCGGCTCATTGTATTTGACCGGATGCCTTGGCCACGAAGCGATATTCTGTTTTCTGCCCGCGCCAAATGGCAGGGGCGCGAAGCCTGGACCGAACGCCAGACGCGGTTGAAATTACGCCAAGCCTTTGGGCGGCTGATCAGGCGAAGCAGTGATCGCGGCGTTTTTGTGATGCTTGATAGTCGCCTACCAACCCGCATGACAAGCGCCTT
>DFSK01000013.1:6446-14646 GCA_002378605.1 Alphaproteobacteria bacterium UBA3439 | reverse complement strand
CCATAGCCACGAATGTCGTTAAAGAATTTGACCACGGCGCGCATTTCACCTTCATCAGGTTCGGATGCGGTGGGTGGTGCTGGATTAGCAGGCCGCTCAATAGTCAACAAATCTTGAATGACCTGACCATGTTCGTTGGTGGCAAGGGAAACCGAAACCTGATCACCTGTTAACAGGCGGATAAGGCCAAACCTATCTAATGTCGAACGGTGGAGAAAGACTTCGGCATTGTCAATTTTGACAAAACCATATCCCTTGCGCTCATTATACCAGATGACTTCGCCATTTTTGATTTCTTTTTCTGTCACATTAAACCTCGCGACCATGGCTGAACAGTCTGTTTTCAAATGATTAAAACAACAGAGCAGCTTGGTGAGTGTTAATAAACAGCGCCAAGAAAAAAACCATTTACGAAATTCAAGATTACGTGAGTTATGTCAGCTAGTTGGGGGTTTTGCGCCAAAAGGCCGCTTAGAAAACGCCATTCAAGATTGTTTTGTTTTCAGCGATGGTTTCGGCAATCGCATGACGCCATTCGTCAAGCGACCCTGCGGCGGCGGCCTTTTGCGGAAAGATGAGACCGCGGGTACTGTTGATCAGCCCGCCTTCCCAGCCATGCTGGCCGCGGATAAGGCCGCTTGTGGCTTTTTCGGCTCCGGCGCCTTGTGCGCCAAATCCGGGAACAAGAAATGGGGCATCGACAAGGGCTGTGCGCAGCGCCTCGGCTTCTTCTGGCCACGTTGCGCCAGCAACAATGCCAAGTGATGATATGCCGGTTTTGCCTTTGCGCGCCGTGGCAAGCGGCGCCAGTAAGGCGGCAAGATGCTGGTACAGCGGTTGGCCATCAACCAATTGATCCTGAAGATCGCCAGCGCCCGGATTGCTTGTCCGGTTCAAGATGAATAGGCCGCTTCCGCTTGCATCGGCGCGTTCGAGAAAGGGCGCAAGCGTATCGATGCCAAGCCACGGATTAACCGTCAGCGCATCACTTGGAAAAGGAGCGTCATGACCAATCCAGCCAGCGGCATAGGCGGTTGACGTGCTGCCAATATCGCCGCGTTTGGCATCCATGATGACAAGCAAGCCAGCATCAATGGCAGCGCGCCCAAGATTTTGCAGAATTTGCATGCCAGCCGGACCTTGCTGTTCAAAAAAAGCAGCTTGCGGTTTGATTGCGGCAACCGTGCCAATGGCCTGCTCAAGGCAAGCCATTGAAAAATCATCAATGGCGCGAATGGCGGCATCACTGCCGGCGCCATCTTGGGCATTGCCGAAAATAGCCGGAATCATGCTGATATGCGGGTCGATTCCCATACAAAGCGGGGTAGCTGTGCGGCGGTTTGCCTCGGTTAGACGGTCACCAAAATGGGTCATCAGATCGCGCTCCGGTTCGGTTAGGGCTGTATGATGCCGTGTCTAGCGAAGGCCAAGCGCATCACGATATGTGTCCAAAAGCGCATCCTGTTCGCTTAGAAGGTCGCGATCCATGGCCCGCAATCGCACAACTTGGCGCATGATTTTTGGCTCAAACCCGGTGGCTTTGGCTTCGGCATAGACATCCTTGATATCAGCCATCAAGGCGCGTTTTTCTTCTTCGAGACGTTCGATACGCTCGATATATTGGCTTAGCTGTTCGGCGCCTGCGCCAGCTCCGGGAATGACGGTCATGCGATTATCCTAATCGTCGTGGTTATGGGTTTTTAGATATTGCGCCTTTTGCTCAGGCGTCGCCTCGGTTTGGTATTGCGCTTTCCAATCGGCATATTCCATACCATAGACAAGCTTGCGGGCTTCGTTGTCGGTCATTTCAATGCCCGATGTTTCCGCAGCTTGGCGATACCAGCGCGACATGCAGTTCCGGCAAAATCCGGAAAGATTCATCATATCAATATTTTGAACATCAGTACGTTCTTGTAAATGGGCAACAAGGCGCCTGAATGCGGCGGCTTCAAGCTCGGTTGTGGTGGCTTTGTCCATAATGTTTCCGCTTGTTTGCTGTGGCGTTAAATAGATATCAAACCGGCTGTCACTCTAGCCCATTGCCACTAGCTGGCGCAACCTAATTGCCACTAAAGGCGGCGCAATTTCTGCCAGTGATTGGCAATAGCCGCCTGATGCGCCGATCGCGTCGTAAATCGGGCAATCAATGAATCCGTTAAAAATTTTGGTATGGCTAAAATGTTTGGTTTTCTTTATAATTTACCATAACAAAGCCAGAATATGGCCAAAGCTGAGACAGGATCGTAACATGCCCCGCGAGGCCATTGCCGAAAGCGCAGCAAAATTTGACCGAATCAGGCGGGCGCATCAATCCGAGGTCGCCGAAGATTATGTCGAAATGATTGCCGATCTGATTGCCGAAACTGGCGAGGCCAGAACGGTTGATCTTGCGGCGCGCTTTGGCGTGACCAGCCCGACGGTCAATGCCATCATCCAACGTTTACAGCGTGAAGATCTTGTAGAAACGCGCCCTTACCGGTCAATCTTTTTAACCGAAGCAGGGCAGGCGCTCGCCGAAAAAGCGCGTGACCGGCATCGCATTGTTCGCGATTTTCTGGTGGCGATTGGTGTTCCTGAAACGATTGCCGAAGAAGATGCCGAAGGTATCGAACATCATGTCAGCGCCGAAACCTTGGCGGTTTTTGCCAAAATTACCAACCAAGATTAGCACAATAAGACAAGCTGCAAAATCGCCCTGAGAAGTGGTGGCCAAGATTTTTGTGACCGCTATTCAATGCCTTTATGGATATAAAGATCGCGGCTTTTATTGCGGCTGATCATAATCTTGCTTTGGCTTGGATTGTCTTGCCATTTGATTGGCGGCATGATTGGCGGCGTTGATGATCCGGATAAAACCAATAATGGCAATCCGGCACGATGCTGCCAGCTGTGATTGGCTTCGAAATGATTGCTTGGCACGCCATCACGATCATGAATCATGATGGTCACGTCGTGACCATAGAAATGCCAGCTTAAAAGCGCGGCGGTGGCGCGGCGGTCAGCAATGATGCGGCTTGTCTGATGCGCCGCAAGATGTGGCTTTATATCCTGTGCCAATGCCTGCCAGCCACGCAACCGACGAAGCGGATCAGATGCTGGTGTTAAGGGGCCAAGACTGCCTGCCATTGTGGCCAGCAACAGGCCGATTGTCAGGGTGAAATTTAGACCGATCGCGCCAAGCCCAAGCCATCTACGCGGCAAAAGCAAAAGCGTTTTCTGGTTATCATCACTGCCAAGCCAGCCACCAAGCCAAATTGACAAGGCCGGATAGGCGGCCATCGCCCAATTGGCATTGGCCTCACTTAGATAGGCTTGCAGGCTTATCAGGCCAATGACTGGCAGGGCCATCCAGATCAGCCAACCAGCATGTTTTTCATGACGTGAGGCGAAAATAATGCCAAGCATCAGGAAAAACACCAATGGGCCAGCGACGCCCGCCTGACCAATCAAAAAGATCAGGCTTTGCCCGAGATCATGCGTTTGCTTGGCAAGGTTGGCATTATCGCCAAGGTGCCGCATGGTTGAAAAATCATGCATCAAATTCCAGATGAGGTTTGGACTTACCGTTATCAGACAGGCGGCAATGGCCAATAGAAGATGCCGCCCCTGAATGATTGGATTTGGATGATGACGCCCCGAAGCCCAGATCAGCATGAAACCGAAAAGGCCATAAATGGCAGCATATTTGGCAAGCATGCCAACCCCAAGCGCGATTCCGGCATAAATCATTGCGCGCGCTGGCGGTATTTTTCCACAAACCGATCCAGCAACGGCAAGCAAGGCCAAGGCCATCGCCAGCAAAAGCGGCGTATCGGTTGAAATCAGAAAACTGCCAAGCCCAACAGCGGGAAGGCTGATCCAGATCAGCGCAGTCAGGCGGCCAGCGCGTGGCCCATAGAGCCATGATGCGGTTTGCCAAAGCACCAATGCGGTTGCGAGTTGCAACCAACAGGCCGGCAGCCGCACCGCCATGGCGCTATGACCAAAAAGCCAATGCGCCGTGCCAATGACCCAAGCAATGAGAGGCGGTTTGGTGAAATAGCCAAAATCGGGGTTTTGGCTCCATAGCCAATATTGAGCTTCATCGACCCCCAGCTCAAGCGGGCTGATCGCCAATGCCGCGGTTCGAAGCACAGTCAGCCCGAGGAGAACCAGCAGAACAAAGCGGTTCGAATCAAATGCGATAGGGGGCGCTATCTTGGTCTGTTGGCGATCGGCCTTCATGCAGTTTCCTTGATTTGCGGTGGCGGCGCTGCTAATTTCAGCGCGACTATAGAGAAAAAAGGTCTATCATGTCATCTACCCAAAGTAAGTTTCCGTCTGCAAGCCGTGAAGATTGGCATGCGCTAGTCAGCGCTGCCTTGAAAGGTGGCGACCCGCAAAGCCTTGATCGGCTGGATGAGGACGGGCTTGCGATCAAGGCTCTATATGACATTGCGTCTTATGCGGCGGCTTTACCAGATGCTTGTGCCATCACCCGCCTGCCGGTCAATCCGGCAAGCCATATCGCGCATGGATGGGATATTTGCCAGCCGGTCATGGCCGATGGGTCAGCAAAGACTATTAACCGGCTGATTCTTGACGAATTGCAAGATGGGGTTGGCACGATCTGGCTTCACGGCCTGCAAACGCCCGATTTAGAGGGTAATTTACCAGCGATGATGCAAGATGTCATTTTAGCGGCGGCGGGCATTCATCTTGACGCTGGAAATGATGTCATGGCGCAAATCGTGGCCTTTGCCGCCTTTGCCAAAAAGGCTGATACCAATCTGGCGGCTCTGCGCTTTCATGCCAATATCGATCCCTTTGCACCAGCAGTTGATGCTGATTTGCTTGCGAGTGGGCTTGATTATTTTGCTTCGGCAGATGCTGATGATGTACCGCCAGATATGTTTCGGGCGCAGGGGTGGCATTGGCATAATCGGGGTATGACCGCGGTTCAGGAACTTGCTTATATTCTGGCGTCGCTGACCGAGATTTTGCGTCAAGGGATGGCCCGAAACATTGATCCGGCGCATCTGGCAAAGCATATGTCGGCATCGCTTGCACTGCCGGCTGATCTATTTGAGGGCATCGCCAAATGTCGTGCTTTGCGGCGTGGCTGGGGCGGGATAGTCAGCGCGCTTGGCCTTGATCCCGACGCGCATCGTTTATGCATTCATGGGGCAGTATCAATTCGCATGTTTTCAACGGTCGATAGCGAGGTCAATATGCTTCGCACGACAACGGCGCTTCTTGGCGGGGCGATTGGCGGGGCTGATCAATTATCAGCGCATGCGCATAATTGTTTGACCGGTGGTGATCTTCTGGGTCGCCGTTTGGCCCGCATGCAACAGCATCTTCTGATTGATGAAAGCGGGCTATCGCGCAGTCTTGATCCGGCAGGCGGGGCAGGTTTCATTGAAGATCGCACCGATCAGCTCGGTCTGGCGGCATGGTCGGCCTTTCAGCAAATTGAGGCAGATGGTGGCGCAATGGCGGCGCATCAGGATGGCCGGTTTGCCGCCAAGGCGCGCATCGCGGCAGGCCAGCGTTATGCAAGGCTTGCCGCAGGTGATCTAACGCTTGTCGGGGTGACTTTGCAGCCCGATGGCCGCGCTTTTGACGCCGTTCTGCCCTATTGGCAGATGATCCGGCGTCCGGCAGCGGCGGTTGAGATGGTTCGTCAGGCAGCGGCGCAAAATCCGCCGCGTATTTTGATTTTGCAGCATCACGCTGATCCCGTGCCGCAACTTGCCAAATTGCGCGGGCTTTTTGCGATTGGTGGCATGCAGCCGGTTCATATGCGGCTTGATGGGGCAAGCGCCGAGGCTGTTGATCTGGCGCGGCCTGATCTGGTAATCTTGCTTGATGGCGATTTTGACTCGCTTGATATGGCAATGCAAAGGGCGCTTTCGGGCCTGCTGGATGCTGGCAAGGCGACGACCAGTAACGCATTGCTTGGCGATGCGGCCCCGCTTGAAACGCTCGCCAGCCTTGTCGGGGTGTCGCTTGAACCTTATCGCAAAGGAGATGCGTAATGCCGCATTTTCCAGATTTTACCAAGATTGATTTGCCGCCATCGGAATTGATGCGCGTGCAGTCGGGTGCCTTGCCCGCAACGCCGGAAAATGCCGAACAGATTGCCATTCCTGCCCTTGCTATGGGGCATGCTGACCGGCAGGCATTTGCCGCCAATAGCCAGCCCGGATTTGCGCCGTTTTTGCGCGGCCCCTATCCAAGCATGTATGCCACACGCCCATGGACGATCCGGCAATATGCCGGTTTTTCGACAGCGCAGGAATCCAATAGTTTTTATCGCCGCAATTTGGCCGCCGGACAAATGGGGCTGTCGGTGGCGTTCGATCTGCCAACGCATCGCGGTTATGATTCGGATAATCCGCTTGTGGCTGATGATGTTGGTCTTGCCGGTGTTGCGATTGATTCAATTATTGATATGGCCGAATTATTTGACCAGATCCCGCTTGACCGGATGAGCGTGTCAATGACGATGAATGGGGCGGTGCTTCCGGTGCTGGCCTTGTTTATTGTTGCGGCTGAGGAACAGGGCGTTCGCCCTGATCAATTGGCCGGTACAATCCAGAATGATGTGTTAAAAGAATTTATGGTGCGAAACACCTATATTTATCCGCCGGTGCCATCCATGCGCATTGTGTCGGATATTTTTGCCTATTGCGCTGCCAAAATGCCGAAATTCAACTTCATTTCGGTTTCGGGCTATCACATGCAGGAAGCTGGTGCCTCGGCTGATCTTGAGCTTGCTTATACGCTTGCTGACGGGCTTGCCTATATTCGGGCGGGCGTTGCTGCGGGGCTTGATGTTGATGATTTTGCGCCGCGCCTGTCTTTCTTTTTTGGCGCAAGCATGAATTTTTTCATGGAGGTGGCGAAATTACGGGCGGCGCGTCTGTTATGGTCCGAATTGATGCAGCAGCATTTTGCCCCGAAAAATCCAAAATCACTGATGCTTCGAACCCATTGCCAGACATCTGGCTGGTCGCTTGCGGCCCAAGATGTGTTCAATAATGTGCCGCGAACCTGTATCGAGGCGGCCGCGGCGGTTGCTGGCCATACACAGTCTTTGCATACAAATTCGCTCGATGAGGCTTTGGGCCTGCCAACCGATTACGCTGCCCGCATTGCCCGCAATACCCAGCTTCACCTTCAGCATGAGGGGAATATGGCGCATGTTATTGATCCTTTTGGCGGCAGCTATCTTGTTGAAGATTTAACCCAGCAGCTTGTTGATAAAGCGCGCCAGCATATTGCCGAGGCGGAATCGCTTGGCGGTATGGCAGCGGCGATCGAGGCTGGCGTGCCAAAGCTGCGGATTGAAGAGGTGGCAACCGCGACACAAGCGCGGATTGATTCCGGCAGCCAGACAATTGTTGGGGTGAATAAATATCAGCCGCAGGATTGCGGTGATGCCGAGCAGGTTGAAGTCCGGCGAATTGATAATTCCGAAGTGCGAAGCCAGCAAATTGCACGGCTAAAAACGCTTCGCAAAACCCGCAATCAAGCGGCGGTTGATGCCGCGTTGCAAGCTTTGCGGCAAGCGGCCTCTGGGACTGAAAATCTGATGCCCTTTGCCATTGAAGCGGCGCGTCAGCGCGCCACCGTTGGTGAAATGTCAGATGCGATGGCAAGTGAATTTGGCCGTCACCGTGCCACCATTCAAGGGGTACGGGGCGTCTGGAAACAGCATATGCAAGCCAGCGCCGATATGGATTTGCTGAGAGATCGTGTTGATGAATTCGGCAAGGCGCTTGGCCGTGCGCCGCGTATTCTTGTTGCCAAGCTTGGCCAGGATGGTCACGACCGTGGACAAAAGGTCATTGCCTCGGCCTTTGCCGATCTGGGGTTTGATGTTGTTACCGGCCCGTTGTTTCAGACGCCTGACGAGGTTTATGACCTTGCCATCAGCCATGATGTTGACGCGGTTGGCATTTCAACGCTTGCCGCGGCGCATTTAAGTCAGGTGCCGCAACTTCGCAAAAAGCTGGATGCTGGTGCTGGCCGTCATATCGAACTTGTCGTTGGCGGGGTTATTCCACCAGGTGATATTCCGATTCTTGAACGTGATGGTGCCGCAGCGGTATTTCTTCCCGGCACAAAATCAACCGATGCGGCAATGCGACTTCTTGACCTGCTGGCGCGGCGACGGAATATCAGTTAAGCCTTTGTCCTGCGAGAGCCGATG
>DFSK01000013.1:3539-6185 GCA_002378605.1 Alphaproteobacteria bacterium UBA3439 | reverse complement strand
TGCGAGAGCCGATGATGTTTAGGTGGCTATGCCTGTTGATGGCTTCTTTTGAAACCCTTACCCACAACCAATCATTTTGAAAGTGAATCTGATCATGTCGACCAATAATGCCAGCGCCGAAGCCGAAGCGATTGCTGATGAATTTGGCTTTTTTGACGATTGGGAAGACCGCTATCAAATGCTGATTGATCAGGGCCGCAAACTGGCGCCTTTGCCAGAAAAATACCGGCATGATGATTTCCGGTTGCGGGGCTGCCAATCGGTTGTCTATTTTGCGGCGGAACGTGACGCGGCGGATAAAATAACCTTTATGGCGCAATCAGATGCGGCAATTGTACAGGGGCTTGTGGCGTTGCTTTTGCGCGTCTATTCAGGCCGTACTGCCCAAGAAATTCGTGAGACTGAGCCTGAATTTCTAACCAAGATCGGCCTTGATTCGCATTTGTCGGCAACGCGGAAAAACGGTCTTGCCAGTATGTTAAACGCGATTAAATCAGCGGCGGCCGAATAGTCATTCTGGCGAAATGGGGTTGGTCTAGTCGGGGCTACGTTCGGCGCGTGGTGTTCGCCCATAACATTCGCGATAGCATTTTGAAAAATGCGATGCTGATACAAAACCGCAAGCCAACGCTACCGATAGAATTGACATTGATGTCTGGCGCAGCAGATGGCGCGCACGGGCAAGCCGCAAATTCAGATAATAGCGGGTTGGCGTGGTGTCCAGATATTTGCGAAACAAACGTTCTAGCTGGCGCGTTGACAGGTTGGTTTTGCGGGCAATATCGGTTTGCGCCAACGGTTCTTCCAGATTGTCTTCCATGGTTTTGACAACCGCCAGCAATTTGGGGTGACTAACCCCAAGGCGGGCGCGAAGCTCCATGCGTTGCCGATCGGTTGGTTCGCGAATCCGGTCATGGATAAACTGATCTGAAACTTCGGCAGCCAATGCCGATCCATGCGTTTGCGTAATCAGATTCAGCATCATATCAAGCGATGCGGTGCCGCCTGAGCAGGTGACACGGTTGCCGTCAATTTCAAAGAGATCATTGGTGATATCAAGATGCGGAAATTCTTCGGCAAGCCCGTCGATATTTTCCCAATGGATCGTACAACGCCGCCCATCAAGAAGTCCGGCAGCGGCCATCACATAGGTGCCAGTGCAAATGGCACCAATGACCGCGCCGTTGCGATCAAGGCGGCGGATTAGATTCAAAATTGATTTATTGGTGTTTTCGCGGACCCTGACGCCCGAGCAAACAAAAACCATGCGGCAGCTTTGCAACGCTTCGAGTTCGGCAGCGGTTTGTACGATCATGCCGTTACTGGCGGTGCTGGCATTGCCATCGGGGCTTGCCACTACCCACTCAAACAAGGCTTGATTCGATTGGCGATTGGCGGCACGAAGCGGCTCGATTGCCGACGCAAAGGCAATCATTGAAAACTGGTTTAACAGCAGAAAACCAATTTTCTGCGGCCCCGCATTATTTTCGGTACGAAGCAGGGATTTAATCGTATTTTCACCCATATAGTATCTTTTCCGCAATGGACGTCATATCGGCCCATCACCCCAAGCAAAATGCCACGCCAACCGGCTAGATGAATGCCAGCAATTTTTCTACTTTCTCATTACGCTGCAAATTGTCGGAATTGAAACAAAATATTTCCTTTTTGAGAATTTTTAACGAATTGGCATCGTCGTTTGGCCAATTTCGCACTATCTTGGCGGGCGGTTTTGGTAATCAAATCTGTTCCTGCGACCAAAATTTTGCTATGCAGCGATCATTATGAGTCAATATCCTGTTCCCATTCCAGATATGATCACCAGCGCCGCCAATGACGAGGTGAAGCGTCTTCGTGCGCTTCATGAACGTAAATTTCGCAAACAGACTGGCTGGTTTTTGGCTGAAGGCGCCCGTATCTGCCATGAGGCGGTTGCGCTTGGCTGGGCTATGCACCGATTGGCGTTTGTTGCTGGCCGCGAAGATGACCGGCAGGTTAGAACCTTGTTATCAGGTCTGGTCGAATCAAAGGGGCGCGCCTTGCCGATGACCGAATCGCTGTTGCAGCGAATCAGCCGGAAAGATAATCCGCAAATGGTACTTGGCGCTTTTGGCCAGCGCTGGGACAATCTAGATCAGGTTGGCGTTACGCCGGATGAATGCTGGGTCGCGCTTGATAGGGTTCGTGATCCGGGCAATCTTGGCACGGTTATGCGAACCGCTGATGCGGTTGGTGCCAGAGGGCTGATTCTGGTTGGTGATTGTACCGATCCCTATTCGGTTGAAGCGGTGCGCGCGTCAATGGGGGCGGTTTTCAATGTACGGATTATTGCCTGTAGTGAGGCTGAATTTCTAGAATTTACGGCTGGGTGGCATGGCCATATTATCGGAACGGCACTTCCGGCAGCGGTTGATTATCGCACGGCTGATTATGCCGGATCATTGATCATGATGATGGGCAACGAACAGGCTGGCCTAACCCCCGATTTGATGACGGCATGCACGCAATTGATCAAGATTCCGATGCTTGGACGGTCTGACTCGCTCAATCTTGCGGTTGCTACTGGCGTTGCGCTTTATGAAGCGCTGGCCAAGCGTGGTCAGAACATATAAGTGCCAAGCTGCGTTTGTGCCTCAGGCTCAGGCG
>DFSK01000013.1:0-3213 GCA_002378605.1 Alphaproteobacteria bacterium UBA3439 | reverse complement strand
CGCTTCTTGGATCGCCAATTCGCCTGATTCAAGACGGCCACCCTGATTTTCAAAAAGATCGGCAAGCGCATAATGCGCGGCGAGTGACGAGGCGCGAATGGCATAGATGGTCAAAACCATAAATAGCGCATCTTCGGATAAAAGCTGGCGGCATTTTTGCAGCAGCGGGGTGAGGTCATCTTCAATGCGCCAGAATTCGCCTTTTGGGCCACGCCCATATTTTGGCGGGTCAAGAATAATGCCATCATAGCTTTTTTGACGACGTAATTCACGATCGACAAAGCCGGTTGCATCATCGGTGATAAACCGGATGGGTGCGGTTTGCATGCCGCATAGATCACGATTTTCAAAGGCCTGCGCCACGGCCTTTTTGCTGGCATCAAGATGCGTGACTTCGGCGCCTGCGGCGGCAGCGTGAAGGCTGGCAAGACCGGAATAGGCAAATAAATTCAAAATGCGTGGCGGGCGTTTATGCGTTTGGATGAAAGCCTTGATTGCGTCTGCACACCAATCCCAATGCGCCGCCTGTTCGGGAAAAAATCCTAAATGACGAAAGGGTGTCGGCCGTGCCAAAAAGCGCAATGATTGATAGCCAAGCTGCCAAGTTGGTGGCAATCCGCGTGAAAGCTGCCAGCCGCCACCTTCGCCATCATCTTGTTCATTCTTGCCCGGTACAAAAACACCATCGGCAACCCAATCATCTTCGCCAAGCCGCGGTTGCCACATGGCCTGTGGCTCGGGGCGAATGAAACGATGCGGGCCAAACCGTTCGAATTTTCGCAAATTGCCACTATCCAGCAATTCGTAATCCTGCCAGTTCGGGCTTGTAATCAATGATAATTGATGCTGTTTCATGCGGGCGATATTGCCGATAGACGATCAAGATTGCAACCGATCAATCAAGCCGCGCTTGGTGCTGCTCTTGCCAAATTCATGATGATCATTCCCCATATTTACGGCACTGGAGAAAATTTTTAAAAAATTTGGATGAGTTAGCAAAATTTATTGTATTTTTGAAAAAATGGAATGAAATGCGCAAAATATTTTGGAAAAGCTTTTATTTTTCACAAAAATAACTATTCTCAGCGCAGAAATGCCCCCTGGCAGAAATGCCCCCTGAAGGTCTGACGGCCGCTTATAAGGCAGTCATGGAGATGAAAGCAGAAAATGCCATGGATCAGATAGATAGACAGATTCTTGCTCAATTACAGGTCAATGCCGCCCAGCCGGTTGCTGATATCGCGCGCAAAGTCGGGCTGTCGGTAACGCCCTGTTGGCGCCGGATTCAGCGGATGGAAGAAACCGGCTTGATTCGCAAACGCGTCGCATTGCTTGATCCGCAGAAAATTGGCGTTGGCATGTCGGTATTTGTTGCCGTTCGGACTGATCAGCATAATGCCGAATGGTTGCAGGATTTTGCCAGCATGGTTGCCGATATGCCGGAAGTTGTCGAATTTTACCGGATGAGTGGCGAGGTGGATTATTTGCTTCGTGTTGTTGTTCCGGATATGGCGGCCTATGATACCTTTTATCGCAAGCTGATTGCCAATGTGCAGCTAACTGATGTGAGCTCGTCATTTGCGATGGAAGAAATCAAATACACAACGGCTCTGCCGCTTCCCGAGATTAAATAGGCCTGCTATTCTTAGGTGCTTTATCCTTGGCGTATCGTTCGATCATGTCCTTATAGGATTCGATCAGGGTCGCAATGACTGCATCGCGGCTGAACAGCCTTTTATAGGTTTCCTGCCCGCCCTTAACGATCTTGGCGCGAAGCGCCTTGTCGTTTAGCGCTCGGTCAAGCGCTATTACCAGCCCGTCACAATCATCAATTTCGACAAGCAATCCATCCTGTTCATCATGAACATAATGTTTGGCACCGGCGGCCTTGGTGGCGACAAGCGGTACACGGGCAAACCATGATTCGGCAATGACAATCCCAAAAGGCTCATAGCGCGATGGCAAAACGCAGACATCGGCTATGCTTAAAAGCCCCAGCCGGTCAGTGCACCATCCGGCAAAAATGACGCGATGTTCCAGATTCAGGGCCTTTGCCTGCGCTTTATAAGTGTCGATCTCAGGCCCATCTCCGGCAAGAAGAAAGACCAATTCATCATCCATTTTTGCCGCGGCCTCGATCAAAAGATCAACGCCCTTTTTCCAATGCATTCGCGACAGTAATAAAATAATTTTTGACGTCTCGGAAATGCCATAGTCAGATTTCTTGATCTCACCCATTGGCTCCAATGTGCCAAAGACATGACCAACATAGGCCCTGTCTGGTTGCTTGGTCGCAGCGGCGATATGCGTAACAATATCCTTGGTTACGCCCATATGGAAATCACAGGATTGGTAATATTTTAAATCATAATAGCCGCCAAACCAGCCAAGCACCGGCATTTGGGTTTGTCTTGGTGTAAAGCTGGCTGCGCGGTTCATCCAAGAATGAACCAAATCGGGTTTTTCGCGTTTTATGATGGCGTTAATTTTGGCTTTTTGAACCCATTTCAACATGGGGTGAAAGCTCAAAATATGATGGTTAAGATCGCAATCATCCACCAATTTCAAAAAGGCTGGATGCGGGCGACAAATTACAATTTGTTCGATGCCAGCGGCGGCAAGTGCGCGGATCGTATCAACCGCACAAGATTCGGCGCCGCCCTGTTTTGCCCCAGCAATGATGTGAAGAATTTTCATGGATTGCCCCACGCTTGGCTTTTAACCTAAAAGTAGATCTGGCCCCAATCACCGGATATGGCCAGCGCTGCGGGTCTGGATCTGGCTATCGGCAAGACCTTTGCTGTGACCCGGCTATACCAGATCGCGAAAATGGTCGAGATGCGTACGATACCATTCAATTGTTTCAGGCAGAAAATCGTCAAGATCGCGCGTTGGCTTCCAATCAAAATCACGAAGCATATCCAGACTGTCAGCTGGATAGATCGTGTCATTGATCAACCGGTCTTTTTCAAATGAGATATAATCTTCCAGCTTGAGATAGCTGCCAATCTTCTCGGCGATTTCAAGGTTGGAAAATGACTGCTCATGGCCAATATGATAGATATGGCTTTTGGTGGCATGTTCTGCCAAAAGGTAAATCGCCATTGCCGCATCCTTGACCCAAAGATAGCGCCGGCGTGCCGACCCATCGCCATGCAGGGTGAATTTCCTGTCAAGCAGGCCAAGAATTGAAAAGCGGGGAATGATGTTATT
>DFSK01000033.1 GCA_002378605.1 Alphaproteobacteria bacterium UBA3439 | reverse complement strand
GCCATCGCGCACATGCATATGATTGGCGTGATGGTCATGAAATCCGCAACGCGCGGCAACGGGGCCCGTGATGACGTCAAACCCACCCGACACAAGATAGCATTTTGCGCCATTGGCCCGCATCGTATGAACAAGATCAATTGCGCCTGATGTTGGCGTTGCTGTTTCAATCAATTGATCAAACAGACGACTGGATTTGCCAGCAAGCATGCCAACACGTTCAAATAACGCGCCTTCGAAATCAATTTCACCAGCCATTGCCCGCTTGGTTATGGCGGTAACCGCATCACCAAGGCCGGCAAGCGCTGCCAGATCATCAAGTGACTCGCTGGTAATGATCGTGCTGTCCATATCGGCAATCAAGATTTGTTTGCGGCGCCGGTAAAGCGGAACGATATTGACATCCATTTGCTTGTCGGCAGCAAGGCCGCGCAATGTCTGAAAAGCGCTATTATGCTGCACATCCTTTGCCGCAAAACCGCTATCGGGCTGGCAAAGCAGTTCAGCCGCATAGCCTCGATGAAGCCAATATGGCGCGTCCAAGGGGTGCAAAAAGGCGAAATCATTGGCAAGGTCGGCAAGCCATGATGCGGCATCGCCGTCGCCGGACGGGTGCTTGGAGGTTGAAAAAACAAGTGCATGGTGCATAGTGCAGTCACCTGCCGCCAGATTGGCGGTAAATTGGAGTTTAATGTGTCAAAAGCAGCGCAAAACGCCCTGAAAAGCAAGACGAATGCCAGCTATATCATGATTGCAGGCCCGACTGCATCAGGTAAATCACAGCTGGCGGTTGATCTTGCTTGCCAGTTGGATGGCGAGGTGATCAATGCTGATTCGATGCAGCTTTATGCCGATTTATCGATTTTGACGGCACGCCCAGCAAAGGCCGATATGCAGGATATTCCGCATCATCTATATGGTGTTCTTGATGGGGGGGGGCGTGCGTCGGTTGCCACATGGCTTGAACTGGCCGCAACGGCGATGACCGCGATCCGTGCGCGCGGCAAAATGCCAATCATTATTGGCGGCACGGGCATGTATCTTGATGCGGCGGTGAATGGCATTGCGCCTATTCCCGATGTGCCAGCCAATATACATAATGATTGCATGGCACTTTTTGATGCCATTGGCGGAACAGCATTCCGGCAAAAGCTGGCGCTTCATGACCCAGTGGTTGCGTCACGGCTTGCCGATGGTGACCGTCAAAGGCTAATCCGCGCAATGGGGGTTTTCAACGCCACTGGCATAGCGCTTGGTCAATTCCAGAAAGCTGAACATAAAGGCGCGCTGGTGGGCAATCCGTTAAAGATCGCGATGCTGCCGCCGCGTGATGAGCTTTACACCCGCATTGATTCGCGCTTCGATGCGATGTTGGAACAAGGCGCGATGGGCGAGGTTGAGCAATTAATTGGGCGACAGCTTGATCCATCATTGCCATTGATGAAGGCGCTTGGCGTCACAGCGTTAAAAGCGGTTCTTGATCAGAAAATGACAATTGATGAAGCGGCTTATATCGCCAAACGTGACAGCCGCCATTACGCAAAACGGCAAATGACATGGCTGCGAAATAATTATAATGCGCAAATTACACTACATACGAAATTATCGGAAAGTTTGATGGAAAGTATCTTTTCACTTATTCGCTAAAAATGGTTGACCCGTCGGGTAAAAACTGGCAAACCATTGTAATAAAACAAGCTGTTCTCTGGAAATTGAAGATTTTGTGATGACGTTTTGCTTGATAGCGCGTCGTAACGATGTTTTTTTACCCTTTGAGTAGATTGGTTTGCGTTATTTGAGCTGGTTGCAAAATGTTAGGCCAGCAATTGCTTAGACATATATGGGAAACAAGATAATGGCGAAATCTGCCCCCACAGACCGCAAACAGGCGGCATCGGAAAATGGCGTATTGGCGTTAGCTGGTGCGGAAATTCTTCTCAAGGCTCTTGAAGATGAAGGGGTTGAGGTGATTTTCGGCTATCCGGGTGGCGCGGTGTTGCCAATTTATGACGCTTTGTTCAAAAACAATAAGATCAGACATATTCTGGTTCGTCATGAGCAGGCAGCGGTTCACGCCGCCGAAGGCTATGCGCGGTCAACGGGCAAGGTTGGCGTTGTTTTGGTGACATCTGGCCCTGGCGCAACCAATGCGGTGACCGGTTTGACGGATGCGCTGATGGATTCAGTGCCGGTGGTATGTCTGACCGGACAGGTACCAACGCATCTGATTGGCAATGACGCGTTCCAAGAGGCCGATACAACCGGCATCACCCGTGCCTGTACCAAACATAATTATCTGGTCAAAGATGGTGACGTTTTGCAGCACACCGTGGCCGAAGCCTTTCATGTGGCGCGCGCCGGCCGCCCCGGGCCGGTATTGATTGACCTGCCAAAAGATATTTTGATGGGGGAATATGGCTATAAGATAGATGGCGTTGCCGTTGCGGCGCAAAAGCGGTATGCCCCACAAACAAGACCCGATCCGGAATCGATCAAAAAAGCCGTAGCGATGATGAAGCGGGCCGAACGCCCAATCATCTATGGCGGTGGCGGCATCATTAATTCTGGGCCAAAGGCCTCGGCCTTGTTGCAGCAACTGGTTGATATGACCGGCTGGCCTACAACCTTGACCCTTATGGGGCTTGGCGCTTTGCCAGCGTCAGACAAGCATTTTCTGGGCATGCTTGGGATGCATGGCACTTATGAAGCCAATTGGGCGATGCATGATTGTGATATCATGCTGAATGTCGGGGCGCGTTTTGATGATCGCGTAACTGGCCGGATTAGCGGCTTTGCACCAAAATCTGAAAAAATTCACATTGATATTGATCCGTCATCAGTGAACAAGAATGTTCAAGTTGACCTGTCGATCATTGGTGATGCAACGATTATTCTGGAAATGCTGATCGCCGAAATGAAGGCGCAGTCCTTTACCCCGCATCAGCCATCGCTTACAAGCTGGTGGAAACAGATCAAAAGCTGGCAAAGTATTGATTGTCTTGGCTTTGATCAGGGCGCCGATGTCATCAAGCCGCAACATGCCATCAAGCGGCTTTGCGAATTGACCAGTAACCATGATGCCTATGTCACAACCGAGGTAGGCCAGCATCAAATGTGGGCGGCGCAATATTACGATTTTGAAAAGCCAAACCGGTGGATGACCTCGGGCGGGCTTGGCACGATGGGATATGGTTTGCCATCGGCGCTTGGCGTTCAGGTGGCGCATCCGGACTCATTGGTCATTGATATTGCCGGTGAAGCATCATTCATGATGAACATGCAGGAATTATCGACATTGGCGCAATATAATTTGCCGGTGAAGATGTTCATCATCAACAATGAATGGATGGGGATGGTGCGGCAATGGCAGGAATTGATCCATGGCGGCCGCTATTCTGAGTCCTACAGCGCCTCTTTGCCTGATTTCCGCAAGCTAGCTGATACCTTTGGCATGGTTGGTCTGGTCGCTGAAAAGCCAGATGATCTGGATGGGGTGATTGCTGAAATGCTGGCAACGCCCGGCCCGGTTATTGCTGATATCCGCGTTGCCAAGGAAGAAAATTGCTTCCCGATGATTCCATCTGGGGCAGCGCATAACGAAATGCTTTTGGGGCCAGAGGATCAGGCCGCAAAGCCAATTTCTGAAGAAGGTATGGTGTTGGTCTAGGCCAGCCATTTAGGAGCTTTATCGAGATGAGCATCAATGTAGTAGAGGAACGCCACATCATTTCCGTTCTGGTAGATGACGAGCCGGGTGTTCTGGCGCGGGTTATCGGGCTATTTTCCGGACGTGGCTATAATATCGAAAGCCTGACCGTTGCCGAGGTGGAATGGGATCGTGGTCTATCGCGCATTTCCATCGTGACCTCAGGAACGCCAATGGTAATCGAACAGATCAAGGCGCAATTGGCGCGTCTTGTGCCGATCCATTCCGTATGTGACTTAACCGAGATGGGTGCCGCCATTGAACGCGAGCTGGCGCTGGTCAAAATCATCAATGATGGCGAAAACCGGATCGAGGCATTGCGCATCGCTGATACTTTCCGTGCAAGAACACTAGACAGCACACTAGATAGTTTTGTATTTGAAGTGACAGGAAATTCGTCAAAGGTTGCTGCATTCATTGATTTGATGCAGTCGCTTGGTGATGTGGAGATTGCGCGGACAGGGGTTTCAGCCATTTCGCGCGGCAACCGGATCGATTTAACGGCCAAATAAACCGGCGACGTTAGCGAGTTTACGCAATATGTTAGATCACACCGCAATGATTTGGGGTGTGATTATATATTTTAAATAGGATGGTCATGAGTATCTGGCAGTTGGGCCAGCACCGGATCAGCCGTCAAATGAGGAGAAAACTGTCAATGCGTGTCTATTATGATCGTGATGCCGATGTTGGGCTGATCAAGAAAAAGAAGGTTGTTATTGTTGGTTACGGCAGCCAAGGTCATGCTCATGCAGCAAACCTGAAGGATAGCGGTGTTGCTGACGTTGCTGTCGCGCTTCGGTCTGATTCGTCAAGCCGCGCCAAGGCCAGCGATGCCGGTTTCAAGGTTATGGATGTTGCCGAAGCATCACAGTGGGGCGATGTCATCATGATGCTGACTCCTGATGAATTGCAGGCTGATATCTATGCTGAAGACATCGCTGAAAATATCCGTCCGGGTGCCGCGATTGCATTTGCTCATGGATTGAATGTTCATTTCAACCTGATCGAGCCACGCACCGACATTGACGTATTCATGGTTGCCCCAAAAGGCCCTGGTCACACTGTGCGGTCTGAATATGTTCGCGGTGGCGGTGTACCTTGTTTGATTGCCGTGCATCAGGATTCATCGGGTAACGCGCATGAAATTGGATTGTCATATGCTTCGGCTGTTGGCGGTGGACGTTCAGGTATCATCGAGACGACATTCCAAGAAGAATGTGAAACCGATCTATTTGGCGAGCAGGCTGTTCTTTGTGGTGGTCTTTGCGAATTGATCAAAGCTGGATTCGAGACACTTGTCGAAGCTGGTTATGCGCCTGAAATGGCTTATTTCGAGTGTTTGCATGAAGTCAAACTCATCGTTGACCTGATTTATGAAGGTGGTATCGCCAACATGAATTATTCAATCTCAAACACCGCTGAATATGGCGAATATGTCACTGGCCCGCGGATCATCACTGATGAGACCAAAGCCGAGATGAAGCGCGTTCTTGAAGATATTCAGGCTGGCCGCTTTACACGTGACTGGATGGTTGAAAATAAAGCACGTCAGACAAGCTTTAAGGCAACACGTCGTCGCAATGCTGAGCATCCGATCGAACAGGTTGGTGCTGAATTGCGGGCAATGATGCCATGGATTGGTGCAAACCGCCTCGTCGACAAGGCAAAGAACTAGTTTTTGCCACATTGTTGATATAGTGATACTTTATGACATAAAGGGCCTAGCGGCCCTTTATGTTGATTCGCAGTTGTCGTTTCGCGTGACTGTATTATGACTGTTCTGCCGTTACCACCGGCTGAAAATTTGGAGATGGAATATGTTTGGCGCATTCCTTGGATTATTCTCGGCCGATATTGGTATTGATCTTGGAACGGCGAACACGCTGGTTTACGTCAAGGGACGGGGTATCGTTCTTGATGAACCATCAGTTGTTGCCATGGCCGAAATCAGAGGCAAAACGCACGTTCTTGCCGTTGGTGAAGAAGCCAAAGTCATGCTCGGAAAAACACCGGGGAATATTCGCGCCATCCGACCTATGGCTGATGGTGTGATTGCTGACTTTGAAGTTGCCGAAGAAATGATCAAACATTTCATTCGCAAAGTGAATGGCCGTATGTCATTTGCCAGCCCGCAAGTGATCATCTGTGTGCCATCAGGTTCAACCGCTGTTGAGCGCCGCGCCATTCAAGAATCAGCCGAGGCTGCTGGTGCGCGACGGGTCTTTTTGATTGAAGAGCCAATGGCCGCTGCGATTGGAGCCAATCTGCCAGTTACCGAAGCATCGGGTTCGATGGTTGTTGATATTGGTGGTGGCACAACCGAAGTTGCCATTCTGTCACTTGGCAATATCGTTTTCGCCCATTCGGTTCGCGTTGGTGGTGACAAGATTGACGAGGCGATCATTGCCTATATGCGCCGCACGCATAATCTTTTGATTGGTGAAGTGACTGCTGAACGGATCAAGAAAAGCATTGGTGTTGCGCGCAAGCCGGAAAAAAGCAGCGGCAATAAAATTGACGTTCGCGGCCGTGACCTTGTCAATGGCGTGCCAAAGGAAATCAGCATTACCGAGGCACAGATTGCCGAAGCGATTTCAGATCCGGTTCGTCAAGTCGTTGAAGGGGTGAAAATGGCGCTTGAACAGGCACCACCTGAATTGGCGGCTGATATTGTTGAAAAAGGCATTGTGATGACCGGTGGTGGTGCGTTGCTGCGTGATATTGATGGTGTACTTCGTGACGCAACGGGCCTGCCAATTTCAATTGCCGAAGACCCGCTTAGCTGCGTTGCGCTTGGCACGGGACGTTGTCTTGAGGAACTGAAAACCCTTCGGAACGTCCTCATTGGCGCCTAGGCAAAGGAGAGCGGTATGCGCGTGTCTGATAAAGCCAGAGTCAGACAAAGACGTATCGTGCATGGCGTACTTATTCTTATCAGTTTTTCCCTGATGTTTCTTGGCAAGGCAGATTTAGCTGCTTTGCGCAATTTACGTATGGGAAGTAATGATTTTCTTGCACCGGTAGTCGATGTTGTTTCGGCGCCAATTCGTGGCATTGAAACAATGATCGAAGGCGTGCGAACAGTTGCCTCGTTGCGGGCCGAAAATGTGCGACTTCAAGGCGAAAATGATTTGCTGAAACGCTGGCGTCGCCGCGCCGAAATTCTGGAAAGTGAAAACCGCCAATTGCGAAGTGTGACAGGGGCGGCAACGGTCGAAAACCGAACGCCGATTACCGCACGAGCGGTTACCGCGCCTGGTGGTGGCTTTGCGCATACGGTGTTGATTGCCATTGGCAGTGAAAAAGGCATTGTGCAAGGCAATCCGGTTGTCACCGCCGATGGATTGGTTGGCATTGTCATTGATGTTGGCCGGGCCTATGCACGCGTTCTGTTGATAAGCGATATTAATGCACGGATTCCGGTTATTCTTGCCTCATCCTCATGGCCAGGTCTGACGGTTGGCCAAAACGGGCCGTTTCTTGATTTGCAATTTCTGCCTGATGAGGCCAAGCCGGAAATCGGCGAATTGGTGCTGACATCGGGTCATGGTGGTGTTTTGCCAAATGGCCTGCCGGTTGGGCGGGTTGATCAAATCAAAGATGGCAAAATTCGCGTTCGGCCAGCGGTTGATTTCCGGCATTTAAGTTATTTATCGGTTTTGGTCGGTGGGCTTGATGGCATTGATAACAGTAATCTTGATCTTGCCGATTTTTATACGCCAATGCCCATTGATGACTCAACGCGCCTTCTTGAGGGGCTGAATTCATCAGGAAAACGCAAATGAAGGATCAGCGGTCTTATTTCGAAAAGGCCGATTTCCAATCGGTTTTGCCGCTGCAGCTTTTGACGGCTGCGCTTGGTCTGACCCTTGTTCTTCTAGAATTGGCGGTGGCACAATGGCCAATCTTTTACGGGTCAGCGCCGAATTTATCGGTGATTTTCATCTATTGCATGATTATTTACCACGGCAAATATGTCCCGATTTTTACGATATTTCTGATGGGAATCATTGGTGATTTTCTACTGTCCGATCTTTTGGGTGGGCGGGCAACGTCCTTTATGTTGCTTGCCTATGTGATGCAGCTTCGCCTTTTACGGCTACAGCAGAGCGATTTTGGCCAGCTATGGGTTGATTTTGCGGTCAGCTGTGCGGCGGTATCCCTGTTCCAGCTATTGTTGTTTTCGGCAGTGAATATTGCCATTCCATCGCTTAGCCCGATCCTGTTTCAAACTGGGGCAACATTAATTCTATTTCCGATTGGCTTTGTGCTGGTTTTTGCCGTTCACCGCTTGCTTCAAAAGGTGAAGATGGTCTGATGTTCCGCGCCAAGACAAAAGATTTACGGCGTACCATGAGCCGCCGCGGGCTGCTTCTTGCTGGCGGCTCGGCCTTGCTAACCGGTCTTCTGGGAACACGGCTGTTCCAGCTGCAGGTGGCGCAGAATAATCGATATCAGCGCCTATCTGACCGCAATCAATTTGATGTGCGGATTGTGGCGCCAACAAGAGGCCGCTTATTTGACCGGAAAATGCGGCTTCTTGCCGGCAACGCTGAATCGTTTGAGCTTTATATCACCCCGCTTTATGTTGATGATCTTAAACAAACGCTTGCTGCGCTTGGGCAAATTGTCGAATTGACCAAAAGAGACATTGAGGCTGTATTGGTTGCCGCGCGCAAAGGCCCGTCTTTTCGTGACATTATCGTTCGTGATGATCTGTCGCAGCGCGAATTGGCCAGGCTGGCGGTGCGAAGCCCGCTATTTGGTGGGGTCAGCTTTGGTAAATCATTGCGGCGCATCTATCCGCAGGGGTCGCTTGCTTGTCATATTACCGGTTATGTTTCGCCAGTGACGGCGCGTGAAATTGAACGCAACCAGTCATTGGAGAAAACCCCCTATCTTGGCACTGGCAAGGTAGGGGTTGAATTTGCGCATGAAGATTCTTTGCGCGGGCTGCCCGGACGTGAACGTATCGAGGTGAATGCAAAGGGCCAGCCTATCCGTGTGCTTCGTGATATTGATGCCATGTCGGGCAAGGATTTGCAGCTTTCGATTGATATTGGTGTCCAGCTTCAAGCCGCCGAAATTTTGCGCCGCGGCCAGCTTGAACCGGTTGAGCTTGGGTCAATGAGCGTTCAGCGTGCCCTTGCCAAAAATAATGACTTGCAGGCTCATATCGCGCTTGGCGATGATTTGGTTCTGCGCGATGCAAAAGACCGGCTTGTGCCACCAGAATCGGGGGCGGTTGTGGTCATGGATATCGATAGCGGCGAGGTCATATCGCTTGTATCGGCGCCAATGTTTGATCCGAACCTGTTTACCGGAACCCTGCTTACGCGTGATTGGCGACGGCTAAATTCACATCCGCGTACACCATTGCTGAACCGTGCGACGTCGGGCCAATATGCCCCCGGGTCGACCTTTAAGATGGTGGTGGGCTTGGCTGCAATCGAGGCGGGCGTTATCTCAAAAAATACCCAATTTAATTGTTCTGGCGATATGGAACTTGGCAATGCGACCTTTCATTGCTGGCGCAAGGGTGGGCATGGGATGATGAATATCATCTCGGCGCTTGAACAATCATGTGATGTATTTATCTACGAAGTTGCCCTGAAAACCGGTATTCGGAAAATCAAGGATATGGCGCATCGGCTGGGTCTTGGTGATGTGACGGGGATTGGTCTTCCAGGCGAAAAGCAGGGCATTATTCCAAGCCATGAATGGAAATTGGCCAATCAGGGCAGGGTGTGGACACCGGGGGAAACTGTGGTTTCGTCGATTGGTCAAGGATATGTGCTGGCAACACCGCTGCAATTGGCGGTTATGACAGCGCGCCTTGCCAATGGCAAACAGGTAACGCCGCGATTGGTCAAATCGGTTGGCGATGCGGCGCCTGATTTTGCACCATTGGATATTGATCCTTATGCTTTGGCGATTATTCGCGAGGGTATGTTTAAAGTTATGAATGGCGGGCTTGGCACTGCACGCAATTATGACCTAGATAAATCGCTTGGCGGCATGGCCGGAAAAACCGGAACAGTTCAGGTTAAACGCATCACCAAAGCCCAGCGCGAAGAAGGAATTGTCAATAATATCGACCGGCCATGGGCCGAACGTGACCACGCGCTTTTTGTTGCCTATGCGCCGGTAAAGCGGCCGCGCTATGCCATTTCGGTGGTGGTTGAACATGGCGGAAGCGGATCATCAACCGCCGCGCCTGTTGCCCGCGATATTCTCACCAAATTAATGCAGAAACAGGGCTAGATATGACCGTTTTCAAAATCCTGCTTCGCATTCCGTGGCATTTGTTGTTTTTGGCCGGTATTTTGGTGCTTGTTGGTTCGCTGGCGCTTTATTCTGCATCGCAAGGTTCATGGCAGCCATGGGCCGGCAGACACGCGGTTCGCGCGATTGTTGGCATGGCGCTTGTTGTTTGTATCGCCTTTATTCATTTTGATTTTATCAAACGTATGTCCTATGTATTTCTGGCTGCGGCGATATTGGTTTTGCTGGCGGTTATGGTTATTGGTACAGGGCAGGGTGTTTCGCGCTGGATCAGCATTGGCGGGGTGAATTTTCAACCATCCGAGCCTGCCAAGCTGGCGGTTATTCTGGCATTGGCACGCTATTTCAGCAGCCAGCCACATGAGCGGATGCGCAGCTTTATGTGGTATCTTCCAGCCTTTGCCATTATTGCCGTACCATTTGCGATGATTGTGAAACAACCCGATTTAGGAACGGCGCTGATGCTGTTATTTGGCGGGCTTGTTGTGGTGTTTTCGGCCGGTTTACCATGGCGATATGTGTTTGGGTCGCTGGCGGCGGTATTGGCCGCGGTTCCGTTGTTATGGTTGCAGCTCAAGGCCTATCAAAAGGCCCGCGTAATGACTTTTTTGAACCCTGAATCCGATGTCTTGGGCGCGGGTTATCAGATCACGCAATCGAAAATTGCCCTTGGGTCGGGTGGGTTTTTTGGCAAAGGATTCTTGATGGGAAGTCAAAGCCAGCTAAATTATCTTCCCGAAAAACAAACCGATTTTGTCTTTACGATGATTGGCGAGGAATTCGGCTTTGCTGGTAATATCTTTATCTTGCTGATCTATCTGTTGCTAACCATCTCAATTCTGCGGATTAGTTTTCGCGTGAATAGCCGTTTTGCCCAGCTTACCTGTATCGGCATTGGCATGATGGTGTTTTTCTATATGTTCGTAAATGTGGCGATGGTGACTGGATTGCTGCCGGTTGTTGGCGCGCCATTGCCGCTGATTTCCTATGGCGGCACCTCAATGCTAACGGTTTTCATTGGCTTTGGTATCGTTGCCAGTGCCATTGTGCATGATCGGCGGCAAAGCTAGGCAAATCCTTGGTTATCGTCATTAACCGCGCATTTATTTTAATTTAGGTGTATTGAATATAAACTCGGCCAGCCGATATCACGATAGTCGTTGTTGGCACGTCATCTGTTCAGATTGCGAGGAATTGAAATGTTTTCGTCTTTTTTTAGATCACGGCAATGGGCGCTTTGGGCTTGGGTTGGCATGGTGGTTATTGTTGGCGGCACCTATTATCAGGTGCAAGTCGATGTGATGATCAATGAATGGTTTGGCCAGTTCTATGATATGGTTCAAAAGGCGCTAACAACGCCAAATGCGGTAACGCAAGCCGAGTTTTTCGGGGCTTTGCTTAGCTTTTTCAAGATTGCCGGTATTTATGTTGTTATCGCAACGCTGCTAAGCTTTTTCTCAAAACATTGGGTGTTTCGCTGGCGTACGGCGATGAATGATTATTACACCAGAAACTGGAAGAAACTGCATCATATCGAAGGCGCGTCACAGCGGGTTCAAGAAGATACAAAACGGTTTGCTGCGATTATGGAAGGGCTTGGCGTTGCGTTTCTTGACTCGGTTATGACGCTTTTTGCCTTTTTGCCGATCCTGTGGGGCCTGTCCAAAAATGTAACCGAACTGCCGTTTTTCGGCGTGGTCGAACATTCACTGGTTTATGTGGCGATTGTTTTTGCGCTGTTTGGCACGGTTGTTCTTGCCGCTGTTGGTTACAAGCTGCCGGGGCTGGAATTTAACAATCAGGTGGTCGAGGCGGCCTATCGCAAACAATTGGTTTATGGTGAAGATGATACAGACCGGATCAACCCACCAACTGTGAATGAGTTTTTCGGGAATGTGCGCAAAAACTATTACCGCCTGTTTTTCCATTATCTTTATTTTGATGTTGCCAAGATTTCCTATTTGCAGGCTGGTGTTCTTGTTCCTTATGTTGCTTTGGCGCCAACAATTGTGGCTGGGGCGATCACCCTTGGCGTGATGCAGCAGATTGTGCGGGCATTCGGACGGGTCGAATCATCCCTGCAATTTCTGGTTCGCAGCTGGTCAACAATTGTTGAGTTGATTTCAATCTACAAGCGCCTGCGATCATTCGAGGCGGTTCTTGAAGGCAAAGATGTGCCGCATTGGGAAAGTCAAAAAATCGACTAGCCATACCATCTGACGATAAAGCGGTGTGTTTTGCCAATGGCGGAACGCACCGTTTTTTATGGGCTAGGCGGTAATCAACTTGCTTGTTGCATGGCCATCAAGGGTCGAGATAATCAGCACCTGTCCACCGCGTGCCGCCACAATATCGCCGCCAACAACCTGATCGGCAACATAATCGCCGCCTTTTACGATGATATCAGGCTGCAAGGTCGCAATAAGGTCAAAGGGTGTATCCTCGTCAAATACCGCTACAGCATCGACAAAGGGCAGTGCGGCCAGAACGGCGCTTCGCAGCTCGGCTGATTGGTGCGGGCGTCCGGCGCCTTTTAAACGCCTTACAGACGCATCTCCATTCAATCCGACGACCAGCCTGTCAGCATTGCCTGCGGCTTCGTTTAAAAGATGGATATGGCCTGGATGCAGCAAATCAAAACAACCATTGGCAAAAGCGATTTTTTGACCAGCACCGCGCCAATTTGTGCATTGCATGGCAACGCTTGGCCAATCGGTTGGCGGCGGCGTGCCTGCTAAATGTGCCAAAACTTCACCTGGGACAACAATGGCGGTTCCCGATTTGCCAACGGCAACACCGGCAGCGTGATTGGCCAGCCGGACAGCATCTTCTAAATCAGCACCAGCAGCCAATGCACCAGCAATCATCGCCACCACAGTATCGCCAGCACCAGACACATCGAAAATATCGCGTGCGCTTGCTGGATCATGGAATTGGGCGCCATCTGCCTTGCTTAGCATCATACCGCGTGCGCTCATGGTGGTTAAAACACTGCCAATGCCAAATTCTTTGGCAAGTGCGGTTGCTGCATGGCCAATCGCCTCGATAGAACTCAGCATCTGATCAGTGGTGTTTTGCAATTCTGCCAGATTTGGTGTTAACAGATCAACGCCGGCATAGGCCGAGATATCGGCGCGTTTTGGATCGGCGATAATCATTTTGCCTTTGGCCTTGGCATGGGCAATGATTTTTTCAAGAAGCAATAGTGGCAAGGCGCCTTTTGCATAATCAGACAGCACCACCAGATCGGCATCTTGAATTGCGGGCAAAGCATATTTGGAAAATTGTTCGACGGCGGCGGCGTCAATATCGCTGGTGACTTCATCATCAACGCGTAAAATTTGCTGGCTGCCAGCCCGAAACCGTGTTTTCAGGCTTGTTGGTCTGCCGGTGATGGTAACCGGATCAAAGCGGATGGCGGGAAGTTTTGCCAATTCGTCACGCAAGGCTTTGCCTGCTTCATCATCGCCGCAAACGCCAATCAAATGCACATGTAACCCCATCTGCGCCAGATTGCAGGCCACATTTGCCGCCCCGCCGGGCATTTGACGAACGCGGCCTTGGCTTAAAATGGGAACAGGGGCTTCAGGTGAAATGCGGTTTACGGTGCCATCGACAAACCGATCAAGCATCAGATCACCAAGAACAAGTACCTTTTTGGCTTGAAGTGAGCAAAGCAATCTTGCGGCATTAGCGATGTTAACATTCATTCGGGTGGCTCATTTTCAACAGGCGTCAGATGATATTATCTATTTGGTGTCATTTTCGCGGACGCTTCGATAGCGGGTGGCAGCATCATGGCGAACATCAACCGCGCTTCGCGTCGTTGCAATGGCGTTAGGCGGCACATCAGCGGTGATTGTGCTGCCAGCGCCAATAATCGCCCCCGCGCCAATTGTGACAGGGGCGACAAGTGCGGTATTCGATCCGATCGACGCGCCATCGCCGATTAGGGTTTTGAATTTGCCAAAGCCATCATAATTACAGGTAATCGTACCAGCGCCGATATTCGCACCAACGCCAATTGTAGTATCACCAATATAGGTTAGATGATTGGCCTTGCTGCCGGCGCCAATGACAGCTTTTTTCGTTTCGACAAAATTACCGATCTTGACGCCTTCATCGGCATTTGTGCCCGGGCGAAGCCTTGCATAGGGGCCGATAATGCAGCATGCGCCAAGCGTTGCGCCTTCGATATGCGAGAAAGATTTAATGATGCAACCTTCGCCAATCACGCTGCCAGCGCCAATAACGACATGTGGTTCGATGATCACATCACGGCCAAAGCTGATGTCGGCATTTAAAAAAACCGTTTCCGGGGCTTGCAGGGTTACGCCCTGTTCCATCGCGCTTAGGCGAAGCCGTTTTTGCAAGATCGCCTCGAGATGAGCCAGATCTTGGCGGCTATTAACGCCGGCAATTTCGGTTTCGTCGGTGGTACGGTAAGTGACGTTCAATGCCTGCTCATTGGCATGAGAGACAATGTCGGTAAGATAGGTTTCGCCCTTAGCATTGTTTGATCCAACCTTTTCAAGAAGATCAAACAGCAATGGGCATCGCACTGCCATAACGCCGCCATTGACCAATCGCAGGGCGTGTTCGCTGTCGCTGGCATCATTATGTTCGACAATTTTTTCCAGCTTGTGATCATCGCTGGTGATTAACCGGCCATAGCCGGTGGGATCAGCCGCATCAAAACCCAAAACGGCGATATCAGCGCCATCGGTAATTGCGGCAGCAAGGCTGGATAGCGTTTGCGCTGTTATCAATGGTGTGTCGGCAAACATGATCAGAGCGATACCGTCAAAACCGGCTAGGCTGTCGCGTGCCGCCAATACTGCATGGCCGGTACCCATTGGCGGATCTTGAATACAGCTTTTTTGACCGTCAAGCCAGTTGATGATCGCGGCTGAGTCCTTTGGCAGAACCGTCACAATATGGCGCGCCGCCGCGGCCTTGGCAGCATCTAGCGACCATGCCAACATCGGCCTGCCGCCAATGTGATGAAGCGGCTTTGGCAAAGCAGAATTGAGGCGCGTGCCTTTTCCGGCAGCAAGAATGATGGCAGCAATTTCCATATCAAATTTATAATCGGAAATACTGCTTAATGCCAAACATTTGCGTGATGTGGTTTTGCTTTTCCGGTCAATTTGGGAAAAATCATCAAAAAGCCCCATTCCGGCCTTTCTTTCAAATAAAAATTTATCTATCACAATGCAATAAATGAGCTGATACTGAATAAATATGGCATTTGGTATGGATTTTGGGCTTTTTGGTTGGGTGGCATTGTGACCATGAAAACCGGCTCAAAGATGATGAAAGAGGCTATCTGATGTGCGGAATTGTTGGTGCGGTTGGACATAAACACTGTAGCGATGTGCTTCTTGATGCATTAAAGCGTCTCGAATATCGCGGCTATGACAGCTCTGGCATTGTCACGCTTCATGATGGTGCGATTGCCCTTCAACGCGCCGTTGGCAAGCTTGTAAATCTTGATTTGGTACTCAAAGAAACGCCTTTGCTTGGCGATATTGGTATTGGTCATACGCGCTGGGCCACGCATGGCGGTGTTTCAACCGAAAACGCCCATCCACATGTGGCATCGGGCAGGGTTGCCATTGTACATAATGGTATTATCGAAAACCACCGCACGATCCGCGCGCGGCTTGAGACTGCCGGCCACCAATTTTCCAGCGATACCGATTCAGAAGTTTTGGCGCATCTGTTTGTCGAAGC
>DFSK01000170.1:10447-10661 GCA_002378605.1 Alphaproteobacteria bacterium UBA3439 | reverse complement strand
TACGCTCACAACATCCCGTCTAAAATAATTTGTAAGAGAAAGGCACTCCTCGCCTTTTGCTCGTTACATTCATGTCTCGACAAATACAATTTTAGCGAACGGGTAACGAGCTATAAAGGCCCTCATCCCGAAACTATCAGCTCACAGCACTCACCTGCCAGTCGCCTCAATATCTTGCTTGATGCTCCAGAACATCAGTGATATGTCTGACCCG
>DFSK01000170.1:4367-10149 GCA_002378605.1 Alphaproteobacteria bacterium UBA3439 | reverse complement strand
TGGTAGACGCACTGGACTTAAAATCCAGAGATCGTAACGATCGTGGGGGTTCGAGTCCCCCTCTCCGTACCACTGACCAAGGGCGTTAAAATCCTTGGGCCCTAGGCCGTGGGCGTGCGAGCCCCCGCCCGCACCATCACCAAATCGATATCACGAAACGGATGTTTTTGACTGATCTGTGGCACCAATGGCGCGGTGATTGCTGCAAATGAGCGTCTATATCAATTTCAGGGGTCGGTAGCGTCAAAAATTAAATCGGCACAAACATACCTTATTCACAAGACATCTTGCTCAAGGTCTGCTATTGGCTCCTTACTCTAGTCGTTTAGAGTAATGGTTAGCGGTACGGTTTCTTCAATGAACACAAGTTGCTTTCCTTCAACGATCGTTCATAGGAGAAAATTATGAGCACAGGAAAAGTTAAGTGGTTTAATCCACAAAAAGGTTTTGGCTTTATTGAGCCAGAAGACAAATCAACAGATGTATTCGTACATATTACAGCTGTTCAGAATTCAGGCATGGACGGCTTGGCAGAAGACCAGATGGTCTCTTACGAGCTCGAGACCGGCCAGAATGGCAAAACTTCAGCGGTTAATCTGAAGGCCCTTTAGGGCTGTCAATTATGGGCACACAGGGGCGCAGTTGTGCGCTTTGTGTGCCCATTTTCCGTTTAAAGCCCCAAACGCCAAAGGCGTTGATCAATTCAACCCAAGGCTTGCATATCTTGGCGTGCTAACCGTTACGCGCTGCACCTCGCGAAATGACGGGTAATGATCACCGCAGGCATAATGCTGGGTTGCCCAATTATCCCACATCACAACGGTTCCCGGCCGCCATTTCACTCGCATTTGATATCGCGGGTTGTCGATGCGGCTGAAGAGATGACGAAGCACAGCGTCGGATTCATCGGCTGCCAGCTCGTTAATCGCTTCGGTAAAGGCGGCATTCACAAATAATGTTTCGGCGCCCGTAACCGGATGTTTCCGCAAAACTGGGTGGTTCGTGGCTTTTTCCCGATTGATGGTTTCGGCAAGCTCGGCGGCACGATCACTCTGCCCATTTTCATTGACAAAAGAAAAGCCCTTTTGAATCGTATGGCGCGACGTCAATCCAGTTAAAAATTGCCGCATCGGCGCTGACAGCCCCTCGGCAACAGCAACCATATCAACCCATAATGTGTCGCCACCGACTGGCGGAATATGCACCCCATGAAGAACCGAGGCAAAAATCGGCACTTCGCGATAGGTCATATCAGCATGCCAGACCTCATTTTCCGGCGGGTTATCGTCATCATTGCGGATGATGATAATATCCTCATAGCCGGCAACTTTTGGATACATCGGAACAGCTGGTGCCAGATCACCAATCAATTTTGCAACATCAACATGTGTTTGTGGGTCGGGATGCTGATCCCGAAATACCAGAACTTTATTTTCAACCAGCATTTGGAAAAGCTGTTCAGCATTGCTGCTGTCATTGCGTTTCACAAGATCGGCCAGCTGTACCCCACTCACTTCGGCGCCAAGCGCCCCCGTCAAAGGCATAATTTCAGCAGTTTTAAGCATATCATCCCCCCTTTTACATTGATCCGTATAAAACCCTCATTACCGCACCGTCTATGCCACTGTCCTTGGCTTTACACGGTGATCCATTTGCTTTGCCGACAAGCGCATGACCAGCCTGTTTCAAACCGACTTAAAGCTTCGTCGATAGCGTCTCAGAAGGATTTATCCGCGTCAATAGGCGGCATTAATATCGGCAGGCGATCATCATTGGCCAATGGCAAATTCTAGGGACTTATTGATGCAGAATCTCACCGGCAAACAGCGCGGCACCAATGGCTAGCTGCTGGCTCCAATCATGTGCGGCATCGCCATCGGCATTATCCGAAATGAATTTGAAACAGTGAAAATCAATCGCTTTTTGCTGGCAAATTTTGGCAAATACATAGGCTTCCATATCAACAAGATCGCTTGTCAATTCGGGCGGGGCGCTGACAAATTGATCGCCACTGCCACAGCTTAACCCGCCAGTGCCAGCAAGAATCTGGCCATCATCTTCAAACGGCGTCTGCCCAAGCGCAAATCCCAAGGCACGCACATCCATATCGCGCTGCAAAAAGCGGGTTACGCGATGAAGCCCCACAAGGCCGGGGCGCAAGGCACCTGCACTGCCATAATTCACCACTTGTTTTGGCCGATGCGTGGCAATTGCATCGCAAAGGGCAATCGCCGCATTTACCTTACCAACACCGCTATAAACAATGGTCCAACCAGCAGCCATGTCACGCGGAAGTTCATTTTCAAGCGCCACAATAAGAAGCGTTTTTTGCGGATCAAAGCTATTCATCATAAGCCTTTAGCGTAACAAGTGGCACATCCAACTTGGCGCGGCCAGCAAGCGCAACAAGTTCGATTACCACGGCGCAAGCAGGAACAATGGCACCACATGATTCAAGTAATGTTTTGGCAGCAATCATCGTTCCGCCAGTGGCAAGAAGATCATCAATAATAAGAACCGAACGGCCCTCGATGGGAGCATCTTGCTGGATCGTCAATTCGGCAGTGCCATATTCAAGATCATATCCAGCCCGCACCAGCTTGCCAGGCAATTTCCCCGGTTTGCGCACCATCAGTGACCCGATATTCAACCGCGATGCCAGCAAAGTGGAAAAAAGAAAACCGCGCGATTCAATGCCCGCAATCAAATCAATGTCAAAACCGGATAATTGCGCGGCAAATTGATCAATCGCATGCGCCATGCCCTCGGCAGATGCCAATAGCGGGCTAATATCACGAAATAAAATTCCGGCTTTTGGAAAATCTGGATAGCTGGCGATATAATCACCAAAATCAATAGATCCAACTGACACCCGCACAACTCCCACGATAAAACCGGCGTTTCCGGCATTTTTGGGATAAACAATTTTGTGCCATGGCGCAAGAATTGATCATCCATTTGACTTGGCTTTGCGCCCTGACCGAAAATATCTAGCACTGCCCTAACAAGCAAAGGCCAACGCTGATGGTTAGTTACAATCACCATTCCTGTTGGTCACAGTTACTATCTGCACCAACGCCTCATAGCCATAACGCATATTTGCCAAAGTTGTTTGCCGTTGCTGATCGGGCGCGCTAGATTGCAGATGGTTATCACCTTCGGACAAAATCATGTTTTTCCTACCGCTTTTTGATGAAAATGCTACGGGCCGAAGGCCAATAATCGTGTGGTTGATTATTGCCGCCTGTATTTCAGCTTTTTTCTGGCAGCAATCGCTTGATGGCATTGCCGCCAATCTGGCGGTTTACCAATTCGGCTTTGTTCCGGCAATTGTGCTTCAAGGTGAGACATTACCCGCCGAATTTATCATTGTCCCCACTTGGGCAACTTTTGTGACCTCGATGTTTTTGCATGGTGGCTGGCTACATCTTGGTGGCAACATGCTGTATTTATGGATTTTTGGTGACAATGTCGAAGATTCAATGGGGCGAGGCCGCTTTATCGTCTTTTATCTGTTATGCGGCGCGTTCGCGGCATTGGCGCAAGGCCTAATTGACCCCTCATCGCAAGTGCCAATGGTTGGCGCATCAGGCGGCATTGCCGGTGTCTTGGGGGCTTATCTGATGCTTCACCCAAAGGCAGCGGTGCGCTGTCTTTTCATCGTCATTGTGTTTTTCCGCTTTATTAATCTACCTGCATGGCTCGTCCTTGGCGGCTGGATCGGCCTTCAATTTGCATCTGCGCCACAATCTTTTAACGGTGATGGCGGCGGTGTTGCCTATATGGCGCATATTGGCGGCTTTTTGGCAGGTCTGGCACTGATCCCGTTTTTCAAGAAAAATCACATATCCCTGTTTGATCGCGGCCAGCCACCAAAAACATGGTCAGGTCGGCCAATCAGCTTTGACGAGATGAAGGAGGATGCCCGCAAACGATTTCGCCGTAGCACAAACCAATCAATGCGAAGCTCGATTCCATCATCAAAACCCGATCGGCCAAAAGGCCCGTGGGGCTAGTCATATTCGGTCATAGCGGTTGGACGCCATGGATAGGGGGTTAATCTGCCAAAGTGCCGTCAGCATTAACGATATTGGCCTCTGCACCAAAGGCGCGCACCTCGGCCTCAACGGTCTTTGCCGCGCGGGTGGTCGCCTCAACATCAAGCCCGCTAACAACAATCGCCGTGCCAAATTGGCCGGGCTTCATCCAAGGATAGCTGCCAATGCTGACGCCATCATGGCGCGCCTCAACATCGGCAAGAATCGTGGCGATATTCCCCTCACCGGTTGAACATTGAACCGTGATCCGTGTCATCACAACACCGCCGGGCAATTGGTTTTTCAACCCTTCAAACATGGCCTGCAAGATGGTTGGCACTCCGGGTAAAACATGGACATTGCCAATGATATAGCCAGGTGCAGCCGATAGCGGATTATCAATCAATGCGGCCGTATCGGGAATATCGGCCATTTTTTGACGTGCGGCGTTAAATTCAAGATCGGTATTGGCATAATGGGCAATGAGCCTGCGTTCAGCCTCTGGATGACGGATCACCGGCACATTAAAAGCGGCGGCCACTGCATCGGTTGTAATATCGTCATGCGTTGGGCCGATACCGCCGCTGGTAAAGACCAGATCATAGGTTTTTGACAATGTTTGAACCGTTTCAATGATTGTCTGTTTTTTATCGGCAATGACCCGCGCCTCGCCAAGCTGTATTCCCTGCGCACCAAGCTGTTCGGCAAGCCAGCCAATATTCTTGTCCTTGGTGCGGCCAGACAGAATTTCATCGCCAATCACAATTATAGCGGCGGTAGGATTCGCAGAAGATGACATGATTGGAAACCTTGAATATGCAGATAAATAAAGATGGCAGACTGTGCTGAAATATAACCAAACTGTCAAATGACTTGATGCGTCAATGACCCGATTAACAGCAAGAAATACAGTTTATAGGTTTCGCAATTGGCAAAATATGCTATTTCAGCGGCATTATATCATTCCCAAATGAAAGGCGCGTTTTGATCCGCCGCCGCAATAGAGATGACGATGCGAAGTGAAACAGTAATACGACATGGTGCCGAAGGTTTTGCTGGCATGCATAAAGCAGGCCGCCTTGCCGCCGAAGTGCTGGATATGATCACCCCATATGTGATCGCCGGTGCCAGCACTGAACATCTCGATCGTTTGTGCCATGACTATATTTTGGCGCATGGCGCCACACCCGCGCCGTTGAATTACAAGGGCTTTCCGAAATCCACCTGCATTTCGCTCAATCACGTTGTTTGTCACGGGATCCCCGGGCCAAAAACGCTTCGTGATGGCGATATTCTCAATATCGATATTACCGTCATTCTCGACAGCTGGTACGGCGATACATCCCGCATGTTCTATGTTGGCGAGCCGTCAATCAAAGCCAAGCGCCTAACCGAAGTGACCTATGATTGCCTGATGCGCGGCATTGACGTGGCGCGCGCTGGCAACACGCTTGGCGATATTGGTCATGCAATCCAGTCCCATGCCGAATCCTGCCGCTTTTCCGTGGTTCGTGACTTTACCGGCCATGGCCTTGGACAGGTGTTTCACACAGCCCCTACCATATTGCATTATGGCGAAGCAGGCAGCGGCATGGTTCTTGAACCGGGGATGATTTTCACCATCGAGCCAATGATCAATGCCGGCCGGTCAGAAACCAAAATTCTAAATGATGGCTGGACGGCGGTAACCCGCGATAAAAGCCTGTCCGCCCAATTTGAACATTCCATTGGCATTACCGATGGCG
>DFSK01000170.1:579-4007 GCA_002378605.1 Alphaproteobacteria bacterium UBA3439 | reverse complement strand
ACTTTTAATCCGTTTGGGTTATCTGTTTGGATATGACAAAATCTTCAAAAGAACCGCCCGGACGCGCCAATCCCGCTGAATATGCCAAGGGACACCGCGCCCGCATGCGCGGTAAATTGCTTGAAAAAGGCACTGCCGCCCTTACCGAATTGGAAATTTTGGAAATGCTGCTTTATGCTGGCGCACCGCGTGGTGACACCAAGCCTTTGGCCAAACGGCTGATCAAAACATTCAAAAGCCTCTCGGCGGTTCTTCGTGCCAGCCCTGATGATCTGCGCCCAATCAAAGATATGGGCGATGCGGCCATTGCTGCGGTTAAAATCGCCGAGGCAGCCGGTCTTCACATAAGCCATTCACGCGTCAAAGGAAAACCGGTTTTGACACATTGGATGGAAGTTCAGAACTATTGCATCAGCAAGCTGGCACATGAACCAATCGAACATGTGATGATTTTATGCCTTGATAGCCAAAACCGCTTGATTGCCGATGAAACAATTTCAAGCGGAACGGTTAATCAAACATCAGTCTATCCGCGCGAAATCGTCAATCTTGCGCTTCGGCATTTTGCCCATGCGGTTATTATTGTGCACAACCACCCAAGCGCTGAAACCAAACCATCACGCGCTGATATTGAAGTGACAAAAGACATTAAAAAAGCGTTGGCGGTAATGGGCATAGCGCTCCATGATCATCTGATTGTTGCTGGCACCAGTTGCGTCAGTTTTAAAAGCCTTGGCCATCTCTAAAATCATGGCTTTTGTCGCAGCAAAGCTTTACTTAGCGGTCGTCAGATATTTTTTTCGCGGCTTTACGGGTTAATTCGCCTGCTTTACGGCTTGCCCGCAGCAATGATGGCCGCGCCGCATCAAGGGCCTTGCCCGCCACTTCGCCAGCCTTTTTCTGCACCGCAGGATTTTGCGCAACACGCATCAAAGCGGTAACAACCAATCGGCGAATCAGCATGTAGATGCCCCCTAGCAAAATAGCCACAACGGCTAGTTATGCGCTGGCTTTTTGCGCATCTCAATGGTACAACCATCCTCCATTTAACGCAAAAGGTATTAGAGTTATGATCCCGCGATATTCCCGACCGGAAATGAGCGCCATCTGGTCTGAGGAAAGCAAGTTCCAGATTTGGTTTGAAATCGAAGCACATGCCTGTGACGCACAGGCGAAATTAGGGGTTATTCCCGCATCGGCTGCGGCCATTGTTTGGGAAAAAGGCGCCTTTGACATTGACCGAATCAATGAGATTGAGCGCGAAACCAAACATGATGTTATCGCGTTCCTGACCAATCTGGCCGAATATATCGGCGAAGATGCCCGCTTTGTGCATCAGGGCATGACCTCATCTGACGTTCTTGACACAACCTTGTCGGTGCAGATGGCGCGGGCAAGTGATCTGCTGATTGAAGGCATTGACCGGTTGCTTGCCGGACTGAAAAAACGCGCCTTTGAGCATAAACGCACCCCAACCATTGGCCGCAGCCACGGCATCCATGCCGAACCCGTTACCTTTGGTTTGAAACTGGCCGGTTTTTACGCTGAATTCAGCCGGTGCCGTGAACGTCTCGTCGCCGCCAAACGTGAAATCGCCACCTGCGCCATTTCAGGTGCCGTTGGCACATTCGCGCATATTGATCCGGCTGTCGAAGCCCATGTTGCCGAAAAAATGGGGTTGGCGATTGAACCCGTGTCAACACAGGTGATCCCGCGTGACCGTCATGCCATGTTTTTTGCCGTGCTTGGCGTCGTGGCAAGTTCAGTTGAACGGCTTGCAACCGAAATCCGGCATCTTCAGCGCACCGAAGTACGTGAGGCTGAAGAATTTTTCTCGGCTGGCCAAAAAGGGTCATCAGCCATGCCGCATAAGCGCAATCCGGTTCTGACCGAGAATTTGACAGGAATTGCCCGCATTGTTCGCGCTTCGGTGGTGCCTGCATTGGAAAATGTGGCCCTATGGCATGAGCGCGATATCTCGCATTCATCGGTTGAGCGCGTTTTCGGCCCTGATGCCACCATCGGGCTTGATTTTGCGCTTCATCGTCTTGCTGGCGTGATCGAGAATCTATTGATCTATCCTGAAACAATGCAGGCCAATCTCGACAAGCTTGGTGGCCTCGTGCATTCACAGCAAGTCCTGCTGGCCCTGACGCAAAAAGGGGTTAGCCGCGAAGATTCCTATGTTTATGTTCAGCGCAATGCGATGAAGATTTGGGCCGAGGGCGGCAGCTATCTTGATAAGTTGAAAGCCGATGAAGATGTGGCGGCAAAACTAACAAGCAGCGAGCTTGACGCGCTTTTCGATCTTGAACAGCATTTCCGTCATATTGACACAATCTTTGATCGGGTTTTTGGCTAATTCATTAAAATCTGGCCATGACCAGACCTAAATTAGGACTCACAGCATGACACAAAAGAAACCGCTCTATGAAGGCAAGGCCAAAGTCATTTTTGAAGGGCCAGAAGACGGCACGTTGATCCAGCATTTCAAAGATGATGCAACCGCCTTTAACGCGCAGAAAAAAGACGTGATTTCCGGCAAGGGCATTTTAAACAATTATATCAGCGAACATATCATGATGGCCGTTGGCGAACTTGGCATTCCCAACCATTTCATCAGCCGCATCAGCGATCGCGAACAGCTGATCCGCAAATTGGAAATCATTCCGGTTGAGGTGGTCGTTCGCAATGTGGCTGCCGGGTCCATCTGCCCGCGTCTTGGGCTTGAAGAAGGGTCAATGCTAAACAACACCCTTGTTGAATTTTGCCTGAAAGACGATAGCCTTGGCGATCCGATTATCGCACCAGAGCATATTTTCACTTTTGGCTGGGCCACGCCGGAAGAGCTGGAAATCATCGTTGAAGATACATTGCGGATAAATGATTTTCTGACCGGCCTATTTCTTGGCATCGGTGTCCGGTTGATTGACTTCAAACTGGAATTTGGACGTTACGACACGGATGACGGCATTGAAATCATGCTTGCTGATGAAATCAGCCCTGATAATTGTCGCCTTTGGGACGCAGAAACCAACGAGAAAATGGATAAAGACCGGTTTCGCCGCGATTTGGGCGGGCTTGTCGAGGCCTATCAGGAAATTGCACGACGCCTTGGTGTAAAGGTGCCGCAAATCGACTAATATATGGCGACAGCGCCATGAATAGACCACAACAACAAAGGGCATAAAGATGCAAGCCATTGTAAATATATCGCTAAAAGAAGGTGTTCTTGATCCGCAAGGTCGGGCAATCTCGCATTCACTCAATGACCTTGGCTTTAACGAGGTTGGTGATGTGCGGGTTGGAAAGCAAATTCTGCTTGAAATCGACGAGACCGATCCGGCACGGCTTCGCCAGCGCGTTGCCCGCATGTGCGAAACATTGCTGTCGAATACAGTGATTGAGGATTATTCAATCGACATTCC
>DFSK01000170.1:0-215 GCA_002378605.1 Alphaproteobacteria bacterium UBA3439 | reverse complement strand
AATTGCGATCGGGATATGATGGTTGCCATCGAACAATTGACGTCCCGCCGCCCTGCCCTTGTCTGGCATAAAGAAGCTTCGCTTGACGCTGCCGACCTTGTGATCATTCCGGGTGGCTTTTCATTTGGCGATTATCTGCGCTGCGGTGCGCTTGCTGGCCGCTCGCCGATCATGAATGCTGTGCTTGATCATGCGGCGCGCGGCGGTGCGGTTAT
>DFSK01000145.1 GCA_002378605.1 Alphaproteobacteria bacterium UBA3439 | reverse complement strand
AACAAGCCAGCGCATAAATCAGGCGCGAAACGAGGCAGACATGCGAATCATAGCGGGAAGCCGTCGCGGGGCAGCCCTCACAAAACTGGACGCCGTTAAAACCCGGCCAACAGCTGATCGGGTTCGCGAATCCCTATTCAACATTCTGCAAGCTGGCCGGTTTCAAGGCCTTTTGGCCGACAGTCAGGTGATCGATGTTTTTGCCGGCACCGGCGCTCTTGGGCTCGAGGCCATTTCGCGCGGCGCCGCCTTTGCCAGCTTTATTGAAAATGACGCGTCCGCCCTCGCGGTTTTGCGCGCTAATATTGCCAAGCTTCGGTTTCAATCCTCAGCCGCGGTTTTAGCAGCTGATGCAACAAAATTGGTGCATTGGCGACATGCGCCAGCCAGTGTTGTCTTTGCCGATGCGCCCTATCAAACCGGGGGCGGCCTTGTGGCTATTAACGCTTTGGCCAAGATTGGTGCGCTTGGTGATGCAGCGGTGGTCATCATCGAAACCGCAAAAACCGAAACAATGGACAGCAGCTCGCTTGCCACTGGCCTGACGCCGATTGACCAGCGTAATTATGGCAAGGCTTTACTGCATTTCCTGACCTATCAGACGCCGTAACCGCCGCTTAGCTCCGGCCAAATAACCGTTCGATATCGGCAAGCGATAATTTCACCCAGGTCGGCCGACCATGATTACATTGCCCCGATCGTGGTGTTATCTCCATATCGCGGAGAAGCGCATTCATCTCGCTGGCGTTCAACGGACGGCCAGCGCGAACCGACCCATGGCAAGACACAGTTGCCAAAACATGATTGATCCGATCTTCAAGACTAGTGCTGCCACCAAGTTCAACAAGTTCTTCGGCGATATCAGCAACAAGCTGTTTGACATCTGGCGTGCCAAGAAGCGCTGGCACCGCCCGAACAACTACCGCGCCAGCGCCAAATCCTTCGACCACCAGCCCCATTGTTTCCAGCATATCAGCGGCCTCGATAATTGCTGCGGCATGATGATCTGCAAGCGTGACCACTTCGGGTAAAAGCAAATTTTGTGATGCAACGCCACTTTCGGCAAGCGCGGTTTTCATCCGTTCCATCACAAGACGTTCATGCGCCGCATGCTGGTCAATAATAGTCAGCCCATCTTCAGTTTCGGCGATGATATATGTTTTGTGAAGCTGCGCCTTGGCCGCGCCAAGAAGATGATGACGCTGGTCATTCTGCTGTTCGGCCTCACTTGTAGATGCAATACGCGCAGCTGGCACCGCATCATCACCAAGCAAGCCGTGTGGCGGAATCTGATTGGGCCTGTAAAAAGCATGGGCGGAGGCCAATTGTTGACGTGATGGCGGCGTCATATAGGGGCGTTGCGCACCACTGGATAGCGTGACATTGCCCGAAGGCGCAAAGTTATTTCCTGCCGCCATATCCGGCGCATTTGAAAATTTGCCCATTGCCGCCGCGCCGCCAGCGCTGGTGGCGTTGATGCTGCCATCACGAAGCCGCGCCATTAACCCGCCAACCAAAAGACTGCGGACCGCGGCCGCATCTTTGAACCGCACTTCAGCCTTTGCCGGATGGACATTCACATCAACCGCGGATGGTGGCACGTCAAGAAACAACACCGCCATCGGATGGCGGCCACGCGGCAATGTATCGCCATAACCGGCCCTGATCGCCCCCAAAAGCGCCCGATCATGGATTGGACGGCCATTCACAAATAGAAAAATATTCGCTGTTGTCGGCCGGTTCATTGTTGGCAAGCCAACAAGACCCGTAAGCCGAATATCATCACGCACCGCGTCAAGCGCGACCGCTTCGCCGGCAAATCCCTGCCCCATAATGGCGCCAATACGCGCTTGTAAACCGCTTTGTCCTGGCAAGCAGGCTGGCAAATCCAGCAATGGACGATCATCAGCGGTCAGATGAAACCCAACTTCGGGCCATGCCATGCCAAGACGCCGGACGATATCGGCGCATTGCCCCTGTTCGGTGCGCTCGGTTTTCAAAAATTTCAGGCGGGCTGGCACGGCCTTGAAAAGCTGGGTAACCGAAATCATCGACCCTTTGGCCAGGGCTGCTGGTTCCGGGCCAGACACAATGCCACCATCGACAACAAGCCGCCACGCATGATCAAAACCAGCAGTGATCGACGTTAAAGATAGCCGCGAGACAGCACCAATCGACGGCAGCGCCTCGCCGCGAAATCCCAATGAATGAATATGATCAAGCGAGTCATCTGGCAATTTCGACGTGGCATGGCGTTCAATGGCAAGCGCCATATCATCAGGCGTCATGCCAGTGCCATCATCAATAACGGTGATTTCGTCAATACCGCCACGCCGAAGGGTGATGCTAATCTGTTGCGCCCCCGCATCAAGCGCATTCTCGACAAGTTCTTTAAGCGCACTTGCCGGGCGTTCAACAACTTCGCCAGCCGCGATCTGGTTAATCAACCGGTCGGGAAGTTGGCGGATAACGGCCATAACGACGGTCTAATTGACGCTAAGCGGCTGATTGCTTGCTGGATCAATGGCTTTGGTACCGCCTTCAGTTGGCGCTTGTCCGGCAAGACGTGCTTTGCGAAGCCGCAGATCTTCAGCCATTTTATCAAGAACCGGCCCCACATCAGGAACGCCGCCAAACAGCGTTTGCAATGGCAACCGCTTTTCCAACTGAATCCCATAGGTCTCTTCATCGACCTTGGTACGAATATCATCGGGAACGCCGGAAAAATCGAACAAACCGGCAAATTCAGATCCTTCAATTATTTGCGAGCCTAGCAGTTTTGCGGTGCTGGTCTGTGCGTCCACCCCGCTTGTTTGTGAGGATTTCACAATATCTTCTGGGCTATCGCCAAATCCGGGCGGAAGCGACAAAGGCGCGCGCACCACAACTTGAAATTCATCTGGCGCCGATTTCCCATCGCCAATCGCACGGCGAACATCGGAACAGGCGGAAAGTCCAGCTGTCAGTACAACGGTCATACCAAGCATCACTACCTGTCTGGCCATCACTTGTCTGGCCGTCATTTGTTTGGTTATCGCTTGTCTGGTCATGTCTCGTTTGTCTCCTGTCCAAACAAAATGCTATAGGCCCAAAGCCCCGCGCCAATCGTAATCGCCGCATCAGCGACATTAAATGCGGGCCAATGCCACGCACCAATATGAAAATCTATAAAATCAACAACCCGCCCAAAACGCAACCGGTCAATTGCATTTCCAATCGCACCACCGGCAATTGCCGCACCGGCAAGCCGCTGCAACCGGTCAAGACGTGGCAACATCCAGACGAACCAGCCACTCACCGCAAAGGCCAGAACGGTCAAACCAATGCGCACCACAAGGCCGCCATCGGCGAGCATGCCAAAGCTCATGCCACTATTCCATACCGGAACAATATTTAACATCAAGCCAATTTCGATATAGCGCGGCGGATTAAACACCAAATCAAGCATGATCTGCTTACTTATCTGATCAGCGACAAGCACCGCACAAAATACCGGCAAGAACAAAGACAGCCCCGGCCATTTTTGAATTGGCGATGGCATGGTCATGCTTTTGCCGAAACCACATCATGGCAACGACCGCAAATATCAACATCTGCCGTAACTTCGGGGGTGATTTTCCAGCAACGGGCACATTTTTCACCATCGGCAACAGCAACAACAACAGCAACATCGTCAACCGCATCAAGCCGGAAGGCGTCTGCTGGCGCCTGATCACTGCTAAGCGTCGCATTCGAGGTGATAAACAAACTAGCCGCATCCTGACCAGCAAAGGCAGATTGCATATCAGCCGCGATATAAACCGTTGGCATTGCCTGTAATGACGCACCAATTTTGCCATCATTACGCGCGGTCTCAAGCGCGCTCATCACCACTTGACGGGCTTTTCTGATCTGCGCCCATTTTGCGGCAACAGCGCTATTATGCCAATCAGCTGGCACCGGATCATAGCTTCGCAAATGCACCGACTGGTTGATATCAGCGTGACGTGACTGCCATGCTTCTTCAGCGGTAAAACATAAAATAGGCGCAAGCCATGCGGTTAGCCGGTTAAAGACTTCATCCATCACCGTACGGCAGGCACGACGCGCGATTGAGTCAGAACTGTCACAATAAAGCGTATCTTTGCGAATTTCGAAATAAAATGCCGAAAGATCACTGTTGCAAAACTGATGAAGCTCGGAAAAAATTCCATGAAAATCATAGGTTTCGGTCATTTCTCGAATGGCAACGTCAATCGATGCCAACCGGTGGAGAACCCATTTTTCAAGTTCAGGCATATCGGCATAGCCAAGCTTTTCACCAGCGTCAAACCCGTCTAACGCACCGAGAAGATAGCGAAGCGTATTGCG
>DFSK01000157.1:2615-5783 GCA_002378605.1 Alphaproteobacteria bacterium UBA3439 | reverse complement strand
TGTCCGTTCAAAATCGGGTCATAACCTTGAATACCAACGCCGGCTTCGCCATCGGCAATCGACTGAACCTCAAGCGGATGAAGATTGCAAAAGGCACCAATCTGGTCAAAAGACAGCGCGGTGTTATCAATCAGCCATACGGCGGTGGCTTTTGGCATCAATAGTTGTGTCATATGTCTTACCTATTGCCGCCCCGGCTCGCTCCGCTAAAATCATGGGCGAGCTCGGTGCGTTTCATTCATTGAGATTAAGAGAAAACGTACCACCTTTATAGGGGGGATTGCGCAATATTGCAAAGCCTGCCTTTCCCGAAGCGACGAAAAAGTGCAAATTGAGGGAAAATAGCCATGAAAAAGGCGACGAAAAGCAGGAGTAGGTGATGGATGATGAGTTAGATCGGTTAAAGCCAGCCGGATTGCCAGCTGATATGCAGCGTTGGAATATCGAGGATTTGAAGGCCTATGTCGCGGCGATGCAAGCCGAGATCACACATGTTGAATCGATGATTGCTGAAAAAACAAAGGTTCAGTCAGCAGCCAATGCCCTGTTTGGCAGGGGTGATTAGAGGCCCTGTTATCATTGGCCATGATCCTATGTGGGCATCAAGGCTTGGCGGGACGCGGCAATGGTTGCATCCAATCAGCCAGCGCCAATGCCGCGGCATGACCATTGATTGTCAGGCCATCATCATTGGCAGACGCATCAAGAATAATGTGAAGGTCGCTTAGTTTCAAAAGCGCCAGACAAATTGATTTTGCGTCCTTATGTTCATGCTTGCCGGTGATCGGGCCTGCCAATGATGCGGCTGTTTTGCTTTTGCCGATGACGGTGCCGTGCCAAGCGATATCACTATCAATGGCTGGCGGGTCACCAGCGATGGTTAGCGGGACAAGGCGGCGTTTGACCAGCCCGCGATAATGTGTTCGGGCGGTCACTTCCTGACCAACATAACATCCCTTTTCAAAATCAACCGCACCAAGCCGGTCAAGTCCGGCTTCAAGCATCAAAGCGCGTTCGGGGGTTAGATCAATTGGCCCTTCGGGGACGCCTGCGGCAATACGCTTTGCATGCCAGATATCAATCGCGCCCATTTGCGCTGGCAGGTGGCTTGCCTCGATCAGGCAATGCCTGCCCAGCTTTGCGTTTCGCGGGTCGGTGCAGGTCATAATCATGGGGATGGTCATTGTTTCAGGCGCCTGATTGCCAAGCATCAGAACAAGCCTGATATCAGGTTCAACCGCCAGATCAATGGGCCGCCGCAACCGATATCGGCGAAGACGGGTAAACAGATCATCGCGCCGCGCCGCATCGCTTCGCAACAGAAAGCGATCAGATGAAGGCCGGTAAATCATCATATCGATCAGCACGCGCCCCTGAGGGGTCAAAAGCGCGCTGGGGCGGCAAGCGCCAACAGACAATGTTTCAACATTGGCCGTGATGATCGATTGCAAAAAAGCACAAGCTTCATCACCAGCAACCGAAATAAAGCCAGTGTCAGGATGGCAAATCGGCAGTTCATCAGATGTCGTCGTCATTGATCGGGCTCGCATAATGAAAGGCGGTGAGGCATCTAATCGGTGATGGTCACGCTTCCTTGATAAGGGGCAATGTAAAAGCGGCGCTTGCTGGCCCAAAAACAACGTTTCTTGTCAGGCCATATTTCACGGTAAGTCGGCGTGTCGGCAAAATAGTAAATCTGCGTACAGCCAAAATAGCGAACCTTGAACTGCTTGTCACCAAGGCTTAGCTTGCCACGGTCGGTTCGTGAAATGCGAATTTTTGGCGTGCTTGCCGAAAAACACTGGCCTTTTTTATTGCTTCGGCAGGCTGTCTCGGTCGAGCCAAGCATACGGATATAGCGAAGCCGGCCTTCGGCAAGCTGAAATCCCTCATCATCAAACATCTTGCAACCGTCATCAGGCGCACGCTGGCGCTGGGAAAATTCACAGACGAACCAGAAACCGGGCCATTGATCACCATCAACGGCAAATCCTTGGCTTGTGGCTGGCGCCGGATTTGGCAAGGCAAAGCCAATGACAAGGGCAAATATGATGGTCAAAATGCGATAATTCATCGGGCTATCATTCACAAAGCTTTCCGAAAATGCAAGACAAGCATGGCCATAATCTGCGCGCCAAAAGCAAGTGCGATATTCATCCCAAGCAAGGCGTCCAATCCCAAGCCGGCATCAATCATCCACCCCATTAACATTGGTGACAAGGCCGAGGCAAAGACCCCGACCGGCATGAACAGCGCTTTGATTTCGCCCATATAGCGGGTGCCATAGACCTCGGCGATCAGGGCGGCATTGGTGGCGTGCGGCATGCCAATGGCCAAACCAAAAAGAATGAAAAATAGCGGCACCCCAATTTCGACTGATCCAAGCCAGAGCGCAAGACAGGCCAATGTGTTTGGCAAAAGCGTATGGGCGGCAACGCGGCGCGCCGAAAACCGGTCAATCAGCTGGCCAATGGTCAAGCTGCCAATAACCGCAAAAACAGCATAAAGGACATAGCTTGCCGTCCATGTCGACAGGGCAACACCTTTGGCTTCGGCCAAATAGATTTGATGAAATAACAGGCCGGTCAAAACAAAAGATGGCACGGCGGCAAGCCAGATAAAACCAAGCCAAAAGGCCGGGTCGCGCAAAACCTCGGCGCGCCGCCATTGTTTTTTGCCGTCAATTGCGAGATTGAGCACGGGCTGGTTTGCGGTAAGACCATCAAGCCCTTCGCCATCTTGTAATCGGGTGCGCCGCGTCAATTGGCGCAAAAAAGGCGCCAGCGTTAAAAAGGCAATCAATGGCAGGCCAACCCATAGGCTGCGCCAGTCAAAAATGGCCTGAAGTGCAACGATGCTTGCTGGCCCAATTGATTCGCTAAGCGTGTGCCCAAGCTGGGCAATCGAAATGGCGCGCCCTCGCGTCACAACATAGCGCCGTGCCATGGCGGTTGTGTAAACATGCGTCATCATGCCTTGTCCGAACATGCGCAGCAAATACAGCCCGCCAACAAGCATCCATAGAGATGATATTTGACTGAATAGAATGGCTGCTACACACAGGCTGCCAAGAATGAAAATGGCTAGCTTTTCCAGCCGCATCGTATCGGCAAGCTTGCCAAGCCAGATCAGGCTGATGGCGCTGGCGGTCGTGGCAAGCGCGTAATA
>DFSK01000157.1:0-2319 GCA_002378605.1 Alphaproteobacteria bacterium UBA3439 | reverse complement strand
TGCCAAAATCACCATGGCTAAGATCAAGCGCGTCGCGGATTTGTTCTGAAAAAAGCGAAATGAAAAAGGTCTGGCCAAGCGATGACCAAAAGGCCATTAACAGCCCGAACAGCAAAAACCGCCATTCGATTAAAACAAATTCGCGATTGCCAATAAAGCCAATCGGCGTGATCGGCGGCAGGGATGGTGGGTTGGTCGTCATGCCGCAGTTCAGCATGATGGCATGACGCTGACAAGCGGCAAGATCAAACGGGCAAATGACAGTCAATTATTTTTGCAAAAAACTTGAAATGGCATGTTGTCATGCCCACATCAACTGCATAGCAATGATCCTGACACACAGCGACAAATGGGCCGGTTTTCCGGTGCGTTACGGGCTGCGCAATGATCGCGCTTTATCAGCATGAAAGGCGTTTTTGCCATTAAAGTCAGGAACCAGCTATGATGCAGGATCAGGGTAATTGATTTGACCTGATAGATGACCAAACGGGGGAGCAATGTGATGCAAAGTGATAAATTTACAGCATTGGTACGCAATGCCATTGGTGCCGCACAATCGGCAGCATTAGCGGCAAATCATCAGAAATTGACCGCCGAACATGTTTTGGCAGCATTGCTAAAAGACGATAACATGACGGTTAAAATGCTGCTGGCAAAGGCGGGCGCGGACAGTGCGTCATTGTCGGCGCTGCTAAAGGCCGCGCTTGATAAATTTCCACAAGTAACGGGAAGCGGCGCTGGCCAGCTGCAGCTTGATGCTGATCTGGCGCGTATTTTTGCTGCTGTTGAGGCCGAGGCCAAGGCCCGCCATGACCAGTTTATCGCGGTTGATCTTTTGCTTCTTGCGATGACGAAATCAACAGGATCAGTTGGCAAAATTCTCAAAAAGGCAGGCGTTGAACCCGCCCCGCTAGGCGCGGCGATTGATGAGATGCGCAAAGGCCGTACCGCCGATAGTGACGCTGCCGAAGATAGTTATGATGCGTTGTCACGCTACACAAGCGACCTGACCGAAGCGGCGCGTAATGGCAAGCTTGATCCGGTAATTGGGCGCGATGCCGAAGTGCGCCGTACAATCCAGATTCTTGCCCGCCGGACAAAGAATAATCCGGTTTTGATTGGTCAGCCAGGGGTTGGCAAAACGGCGATTGCCGAAGGGCTGGCGCAACGCATTATTAATTCTGATGTGCCAGAGGCGCTTGCCAATAAGACGCTGCTGTCACTTGATATGGGGGCGCTTGTTGCCGGGGCGAAATATCGTGGCGAATTTGAAGAACGGCTGAAATCTGTTTTGAAAGAGGTGCAGGATCGCGATGGCGAAATCATCCTTTTCATTGATGAAATGCACCAGCTTGTTGGCGCTGGCAAAACCGATGGTGCGATGGATGCGTCAAATTTGCTGAAACCCGCTTTGGCGCGAGGTGAATTGCGCTGTATCGGCGCCACAACGCTTGATGAATATCGGCAATATGTTGAAAAAGATGCGGCGCTGACACGCCGGTTCCAACCGGTATTTGTTGATGAACCATCGGTTGAGGATACGATTTTTGTGCTTCGCGGCCTCAAGGAAAAATATGAACTTCATCATGGTGTGCGGATCACTGATGATGCGTTAATTGCAGCCGCGCGCCTATCGCAACGCTATATCAACGAACGATTTTTGCCTGATAAAGCCATTGATGTGATGGATGAGGCGGCAAGCCATTTGCGGATCGAGGCCGATAGCAAACCTGCCGATCTTGATCGCACCGACCGGCAGATCATGCAGTTAAAAATTGAACAGGCGGCACTGCAAAAAGAGTCGCATAAACCCGATGTCAAACGGCTTGATGCGATTGCGGCCGAACTTGCCGATCTTGAAAAACAATCGCAAACGCTTGGCGCGGCATGGAATGCGATCAAGGCCAAAACGGCTGAAGTTGTGAGTCTGCAACAGGCTATCGAAGATGCGCGTCATGCGCTTGATGTCGCCCAGCGTGAAGGCAATCTTGAAGCGGCGGCCGAGCTGACCTACGGCAAACTGCCAGCTTTGGCCCAGGATCTTGCCGCCGCCAAGGATGCAGTTGCTGAATCTGAATTGCTGAACGAGGAAGTGACCAGCCAGCATATCGCCAGCGTGATCAGCAATTGGACGGGTATTCCGGTTGATAAAATGCTCGAAGGCGAGCGCGACAAATTATTGGCAATGGAAGATTACATTGGCAAACGGATCATCGGACAGGCGGATGCAGTCAAGGCGGTTGCCAATGCGACAAGGCGCGCGCGCGCTGGCCTTGCTGACCCGAACCAGCCAATGGGAAGCTTTTTGATGCTTGGCCC
>DFSK01000136.1 GCA_002378605.1 Alphaproteobacteria bacterium UBA3439 | reverse complement strand
TGGCATGACAATGATTTGTGTGACGCATGAAATGGGCTTTGCCCGCAAGGTGGCCAACCGTGTGATTTTCATGGATGAAGGCCAGATCGTTGAACAGAACGAGCCAGAAGCCTTTTTCAATAACCCGCAATCTGAGCGCACCAAGCTATTTTTGAGCCAGATTCTCGGTCATTAAACCGGTAATAGATCAGCTGTAATTCAAAAAACCAGATCGGGCATAGTTTCGATCTGGTTTTTTATATCTAGCTTGCTGGCGGATTGGGAATGCTTGCAGCAATGACGCGGCGACGCCCCAATTGCGCAATGAATAATCCGGTTAGGATAACTGCCAAGGCCATCAGGAAATGGCCTGGCAATGCCTCATCAAGAACAAGCGCGCCAATGACCACCGCCCAGACCGGCACCTGATAATTGACCAATGACAAGAATGGCGGCCCGGCGCGCCGAATCAGAATGGTTAGCAAAATTGTGGCAATCGCGGTTGGAAATATTGCTAGATAGGCAAGACCGGCAAAGGCGGTGCCAAAGGATGCATTAGGCACCCCTTCGATCATAAGCGCAGCAGGGATCAAAATAATGCCGCCAAGCGTCAATCCGGCCGCAGCAAAGGACAGCGCGCTTACCGGTGGGCAAAGCCGTGTGATGATGCTGCCAATGGCGTAACAGCTGCTGGCGGTGATGCAGGCAAGCTGGGCGGTAAACATCAAGGGTGATGGCGTGGCGCTGGTTAAAATCTTGTCGCCGCCAATGAGCAGCACCACACCCACAAACCCAAACAGAAATCCAATAATTTTGATCCGGCTCATCAATTCACCCGGAACCAGAAAATGGCTTAACGGCAAAACGAATAACGGCACTACGGCCATGCTGATACCGGCAAATCCAGAGGTTACAATTTGCTGGCCCCAAGATAACAGACAAAACGGAATGGCATTTGTGAACAGCGCCATGCCAAGGCAATGAAGCCAGATACGCCGGTCGGTTGTAGTTTGAAACCGTGGCAATCCATCGCCATAGACAAGCGCGATAACAAGCAGGATTAATGCTGCCGCCGACACGCGGCCCGCTGCCAGCGTTATCGGGCCAAATCCGGTAAGGGCAAGCTCAACACCAAGAAAGCTGGCACCCCAGATAACGCCAAGCGTGATCAGGATTAGCCAGTTTATAACCATGCCAGATGAAGGGGTGTTTGGTCTCATGCCTGCCAAGCTAGTCCTACCGAAGGCGAAAATCAAAGGGAATTAACGGGTCAAACTAGCGGGGTGATGGCAAGGCAATCCGGCCTTGATGTCGGGGGGTGACCAGAGGTGATAATGCGGTACGTAAATCTTTGCCAACGCCGCGCCTGCCGTCGTCAATGATTGACAGTCTGGCGCGATCACTGGCACTGTTGACCGGTTCGATCGATCGTAGCTGTTGGTTGATTATTTCAATTGGCTCGCAATAGGGAATATGGCACTCACCGCCAGATGACGTTCCGAAAATGAGGATGAAAAAATGCGGCGTGTGATTATTGCCATTACGGGTGCATCCGGCGTTATTTACGGCATTCGTGCGCTGGAATTGCTTCGTGCGGTTGATGATGTTGAAACCCACGCCATCATCACGCCGTCGGCCTTTCGCACTGCGCTTGCCGAAGTCGATTATGAGCCTGATCAGATTAAGGCGCTTGCTGATCATCTATATAATCACAAGGATATTGGCGCGGCCATTTCATCGGGTTCGTTTCATACTAATGGCATGCTTGTTGCGCCCTGTTCGATCAAAACGCTAAGCGCCATTGCCAATTGTTTTAATGAAGAGCTGACCGCGCGGGCGGCCGATGTTTGCCTGAAAGAACGCCGCCGTGTTGTTCTGATGCTTCGCGAAACGCCGTTTCATGCAGGTCATATAAGGCTGATGGATCAAGCCACCCAAAGCGGCGCCATCATCATGCCACCGGTTCCCGGATTTTATGCACGGCCGCAAACGCTGGATGATGTGGTGAACCAAAGCGTTGGTCGCGCGCTTGATCTTCTCGATATCCAATTGCCAACGGTCAAACGCTGGACCGGATCGGGCGTCAATTAAGGCTGAATGATTTCGGTTTTGTGATCTTTGATTTGGCATGCCGCGTCTGCAATTAGGCGAATATGATCATGCTGAATCTGGGTGATCTTGGCCTTGCTGCTGGCCGCCACAATACGGGTTATGATGTCAATGATGGCTGGTAATGCTGGCAAGTCATCAACGATGTCAATGGCGGCAAGGCGATTGGCCCATGCCTGCATCATTTCAAGCTGGATTTTTTCGGCAGTCAATTCGGCTGCCTTGATCTTGTTACGAAGATCTTCAGTCACGGCATTTGGGGCTGGATGCGGGCCGGTTTTCAATTGGGTGCGAATGCGGCGAAGCGATTGCACAATATCGCCTTGCCAAGGGCTGGCAAGATTGTGAAGCTGCGTTAAATCTGCATCAGATATGTCTTTGCCCTCAAGACAGGCAAAGACAGCGCATAGCATCAATGGCACATCAATCTGGCATTGCTCTTGGAGATCAAGGCAAGCCGGTGCGACGCCATCACGCTGGTAGATTGTCACCGCAAATGACCAAAGCTTTTTTTCTGCCATCATTTGCTACCTGTTTTTATCATTGCTTGGCATGCTAGCGATAAAGCGTGATGATCGCCCAGATGAGATATAGGGCGGCGAGCACGCTAATGATGATATGGATTTTGCTAATGCGGACATCATCGCCAAGCCAGCTTGTTTTTCCGTGTTTATTTATTTGTTGTTGCGCTGGTGGTGGGGCGCCAGTTATGCGTGTTTTCAGTCTGATGAAAAGCGCATAAAGCAGAACGCCCAGAATGGCGAAAATAATCAGCTTGCCAAACATTGGCATCATCCTCAATTTGATCTTTGGCAGAAGCCATGCCGCGCATCGGGCGGCCACGTTATCCCGCTATTATCATTTTATAGCATGGGCTGGCACCAAACCCTACCATGATATTGGGACAGCAACCGTGGCAACGCCGCTTTGGAGGTGCGCCAAAACATCGCGGCTAAACCCACTTCACATTTGCCGGCTTCAGGCCTATCTGTTCACCCACGAGCTGGTGCCAGCCAGACTCATTTTAAAAACATTCAACAATAACTGGTTTTTGGGAGCAGTGATGTTCGTGGAAAGGCCTGTCCTTTTCACGGAATTGTCATGTGCGTTTCAAATCCCTTTGGAGAGAGTAATGTCAGTAACCACTGTCTATCAAACAACCTGCCGTTTTTGCGAATCAATCGAAGCCGGTATTATGCTTAGCCTTGCCTTTATTGCCGATTTTTTTGCGGTTGCACGCGTTGCAACCAAAGCCTCGAATGTTGCCATGTCAGGCGATTATGAAGAAGCAAAGCGGATCATCGAAACGCTATAGATTTGCCGCTGATCTATAGGGGCGGGACGAATCACCATCTTATGTGATTGCTGCCATCTTGACGCAGGCGTAAAGCGCTTTTGAAAAAACCGTACCCGCCAGATTTGGCCGGTACGGTTTTTTATATCGAACCATCTTTAAAAAGCCCAATTTTGAAAATCAACGGCTATGATGATGAGCCAGTTTGTGAAACAGGGGAAAATGATGGATATCGATATCACCGCAGATGATCTTGCGCTTTTAACCAAGTGGGATACGCCCACCATTTGCAATGCACTTGAGGAAATCATTCCCGAACGGCGCGGATATGGCTTTACCACCACGCATCTTTTTAG
>DFSK01000138.1 GCA_002378605.1 Alphaproteobacteria bacterium UBA3439 | reverse complement strand
AGATGGCGTTGGGCAATGCCGGTGCGCCGCCTAATCCATGCATCATCCGTATCAACAAAGCTGGAAAGCGCCTCATTTGTGACAACATTGGCTGGCAAGTACGACCCGACAGCGGTCATCAAAACCCGTTGATTAGTCATTCGCAATCTTTCTTTGTTCGCGGATCAGCCCCGCCTTTTCAATGGCCGCACTGACATCAGGAATAAACCCATGATCGACAAGATTGGCCGCAACATCAATAGCATTTGAAAAACCAAGTGAGTCGGTTCCGCCATGCGATTTCACCGCAATGCCATTCAACCCCAGAAAAACCGCCCCATTATAACGTCTTGGATCCATCTTGGTTCGGAACTTCTTTAGCGATTTGCGGGCAAATAAATAGCCGATGCGCGCAAAAACCGAGGCCCGAAACGAACGGCGCAGCATCAGCGCAAATAATCCGGCAACGCCTTCGGCGGTTTTCAGCGCGATATTCCCAGAAAACCCATCAGTCACGACAATATCAACACCGCCCTTGACCAGATCAGACCCCTCAACAAATCCATGATAATTTACCCCCAAATCGGGGTTTGACAATTCCTGGGCGGCCAAACGCAAATATTCATGGCCTTTTTGCTCTTCTTCACCAACATTCAATAATCCGACAGTTGGGTTATCTTTCCCCATCAACGACAGATAAAAAGCCTGCCCCATCAGGGCAAATTGAACCAGATTTTCTTCATCACATTCAAGATTGGCACCAAGATCAAGCATGCACATAGGGTCATGTTCGGTTGGAAAAAATCCGGCAATCGCAGGGCGGGTAATGCCCGGCATGGTGCGAAGCTGTAATTTTGCCATTGCCATCAACGCGCCGGTATTACCAGCCGACACAATAGCATCAGCCCGCTTTGCCGCAACTTCGGCAATGGCAAGCCACATCGAGCTTTCACGCCCACGGCGCACCGCTTGCGAGGCTGTTTCCTTTGACGAAACCGCAAATTCAGTGTGAATCACTTCGGCGTCTTTGACATGCTTTGATTTGGCCAGCAATGGACGAATCACCGTTTCGTCACCGACGAACAGGATCTCAATATGCGGCGATTTTGCCTTGGCAATATCGGCCCCATCAATAACTGATGCTGGCGCGTTATCGCCACCCATGGCATCAAGCGCAATCTTAATTACTCCAGACAGGGTATATCCTCCCAACCTGCTCTAACATTATTTGGGGGGCTGGCGTTTTAACGCAGCAAGCCCGGCAAATGGATGATCAGACGATTCCTCGCCAATTGTGAATGTTTCCGGTGCTTCAGGCGCACGCGGCCACGGGGTAACCGCAACCGCAAGCGATTGCGCCAGCATTTCACCAATCTTGATTGCGCCATTTTCAAGAGGTTCTGCCTCATCAAGATGGACTTCAACCTCGTCAGGGTCGCCGGCGGTGCGAACATAGCGTTCTTCGAGCAGAAAATCTATAGTCTCGCTCACCGGGACACCAGTTGCGCCACAGGCCTGTACAATCTCGCCCTTTAACTGGCCCGAAACATCCCAGCAACCGCGCGCTGATTTACGAACGCGCAGCTCGGCTGATAAAGACCCAACCTCGATAAAATGAAACCGCGCTGCCAAAAGCTGGCATTCGGCGTCGGTGGCAACAAATTTATAGAAACTGCCCGTATCCGGACGGACGCGTTCAACATTAATTTCAGAATCCAGATTTATCAGTGGCATATTTTTATCTTTACCAAGCTATGTTGCGGCCAAACGTGACTGTTCCATACAGCTTCATTGGTCCAAAATGATTGATCCCAAATAACTGGCTAAACATAAGCGCAAAGTGACGCGGTGCCGGACTAGTTGATGTCAAGCTTGCCCGCAAGAACCTTTTCAGCCGGAAGATTATCGATTTGCTTGACCAGTGCAAACAAATATTCAACAAGACCATTGGCCATAGGGTCAACGGTTTCATTGCCGCGAAACAAATTGCGCTTTAAAGCCGACGAAAAAGATTTTTCATCATGATTATCAATGGCATCAACATAGGATTCAAGACGCCCCATAAAGGCTTCGGCCATGGCGCGAACGCGTTTGGAAACGCCAATATCCCCTGCCCCCATTTCCCGAAGCGACAAATCCATGTCGGCAAACATCGAATCAAACAATTGCTGGCTCAATACCTTACCGTCATCATCCAATGATTTCAGCCTGCGCATCACCAAAGTCACAATCAGACTAAGCGCATCAAAACGTCCATCAACATCATCAGCAACGCCATATTTGTCAAAAAAGACCGGATTTCGTGCCAAACGAACCGCTTCAGCATACAGCTTTTCCGCATCACCAGCTTGTCGGCGCTGCCCCCAGCCAAGTAAATTGCCGAGCCATGCTTGTGCTTTTTCGTTCATTGTTGCAACATCCCGCATTGTTGACCTAATTTGTTGGCGCGACCAAAATAGCCGCGTGGCCCTTTCTATATCGCAGGAACCCAGTAATGACCAGTCTCTCTTTGACTCGACTAAATATCACACGCCGAATCAAACAAGGTTTTGGCGCGCTTGGCATCGGCATTTTCTGCCTAGGCTTTCTGGCCGGATGCGGCGAACGGATCAGCGAACATGGCCATATCATCAATCAGGCCGAGATGGATATCATCAAAATTGGTCAAACCAACCGCGCCGATATCGTCAATATGCTTGGCCGACCAAGTTTTGAAGGCGCTTTTGATAGCCGGAAAATCTATTATGCCAGTCAAATCATGGAACAGCCGGTTGCCGGCATCAATAAAACCAAATCGCGTGTGATTTATGCCTTTTCATTTGACACAAACAACACCCTGCAGGAAATTGATTTAATTGATGAAAAAAGCGGTCTCGATGTTGCGCATATTGATGCCAAAACACCAACGCCAGGCGATACATTCGGCGTTGTTGAACAGATTTTCTCGAATTTGAAACGCCGTCAGGCAGCCGAATAAACCGGCAAACCAACCGGCCAGTGCCTATTTTCCCATCTCAACAATGCGGGCATTATGGGCCAGACGGTCAAGAACGGCATTCACAAACCCTACATCACATCCGCAAGCGTCGCTTAGGGCTGCATATTCGCTGACCGCTGCACGCGCTGGGATATGCGGCATTGACCGCAATTCATAGGCCCCGCAGCGCAATACCGATAATTCAATCCGCGCCAGACGATCAAGCGACCATCCATCGGCAAGCTGTGCCGCAATTGCCGCATCAATATCGGCAACATCATGCTCAACACCGGCATAAAGTGCGTTTAAATGCCCTTCATCCAGATCTTTGACCTTGAATGATTTTGCTGCATCGCCAGCATAATGCGCCAAGAATTGTGGTGCAAAATTAATTGCAGACTGACCGGTGATCAATGTTTGATAGATGATCTGAACCGCTGCCAGACGCGCCGCAGACCGGCGACGAACCGGAACCGCCTTTAATGTTTGTTTGTCATCGCTCATCAGATTAACCACAAAATTCCTGTTTTAACGCCGCCATCGCCAGCGCCGCGCGGGCGGCATCACCGCCTTTGTCCTTGCGTGCAGCATCGGCACGCGCCCATGCCTGATCTTCATTTTCAACCGTCAAAATACCATTACCAATCGCCAATCCATCAGCAAGCGACAGATCCATTAACCCGCGTGCCGATTCATTGCAAACCGTATCATAATGGCTGGTCTCACCGCGAATTACGCATCCAAGCGCAACATAGCCGTCAAAATGCCGATCGCCAATCGACGCCATGGCGATTGCAGCCGGTATTTCAAGCGCACCAGGCACTGAAACACGCTCATAGCTTGCACCAGCTGCCTCAAGGGCGGCAACGGCACCTGCGGCCTGTGCATCGGCGATCTCGCCATAGAAACGCGCCTCAACAATCAAAAAATGTCCGGCCATTATGTTTGCTCCTGATGAATGCGCTGCCAATCGGTAATTTCAAGGTCATATCCTTCAAGGCTCACCACATTTGGACGTGTGTCGGATAACAAGATCATCTTGCGAATACCAAGATCGGTCAGAATTTGTGCGCCAACGCCATAATCACGCAAATCGCGGTTGCCGCTTGTATCACTTGTCATATTCAATTTTTGGCTAACCATCGATGAAAGGCTAGAAGCGATAGATTCGCGCAAAACAACGATAACGCCGCATCCGGCTTTGGCAATTGCCGCCATTGCGGTTGTCAATTCATCACCTGCCCGCTTTTCCGACACTTCGCCAAGAAGGTCGGCCATAAGATCAAGGGCGTGCATGCGAACCAATATAGGGTCACCCGCACTGATATCACCTTTTACCAAGGCAATATGTTCGATATTCGAAACCGTATTGGCATAGATGACCATACGCCAGTCGCCGCCAATGCGCGTTGTGATTGCGCTTTCGACAGTGCGTTGAACAAGCGATTCATTGCGCCGCCGCCATGCGATCAGATCGGCAATTGATGCGATTTTGAGATCATGCTCTTTGGCAAACCCAATCAAATCGGGAAGACGCGCCATTTCGCCATCATCTTTCATGATTTCACAAATGACCCCCGATGGATTATCTGACCCGCAGGCACGCGCAATATCGACCACAGCTTCAGTATGGCCAGCGCGAACCAAAGTACCCCCATCGCGGGCAATCAACGGAAAGATATGTCCCGGGGTGGTGATGTCGCGCTCGCCACAATTTGGATCAATCGCGGTTTTGATGGTCAAGGCGCGATCAGCGGCAGAAATACCCGTTGTCACGCCCTCCCGCGCTTCGATTGAAATGGTAAAGGCAGTTTCATGCCGCGACTCATTGCGGCGTTCCATCATCGTTAGGCCAAGCTGTTCAGTGCGGATGCGCGTCAAGGCAAGACAGATCAATCCGCGGCCATATTTGGCCATGAAATTGATCGAATCTGCCGTCGCATATTCACCAATGACACATAGATCGCCCTCATTTTCGCGGTCTTCGTCATCAACAAGGATGAATAGCTTGCCAGCCTTGGCATCGGCAATAACCTCTTCAATTGTCGACAAACCATTGCGGCTTGGTGGTGTCATTGCATCAATCCTTATCAAACGCTGCAAGGCGGGCAACATAGCGCGCCAGCATATCAATTTCCATATTCATCTTTTGCCCGACTGCGGCCTGTCCCCAGCCTGTCACATCCCAACTATGCTGGATGATATTAAGGCTAAACGCATTGCCCTTGACCGCATTGACCGTCAGTGACACGCCATCAAGCGCAACCGATCCCTTTGCCGCAACAAATTTGGCCAATGATTGCGGCGCCTCCAGCCAGACAACATGGCTGTCGCCATCTGGCGTGACTGATGTAATCACTGCCAGCCCGTCAACATGACCCGATACAATATGCCCGCCAAGTTCATCGCCAAGGCGAAGTGCGCGTTCAAGGTTTAGCGTATCACCCTGCTGCCAATCGCCAAGCGTTGTCACGGCCATGGTTTCGGCTGAGGCGGCAACTTCAAACCAGTGATCCTGCCGGTCAATCACGGTTAGGCAAATGCCAGAACAGGCGATTGACGCACCAATATCAATCGCGGCGCAATCCCAGTCGCAGGAAATGCGCAAAAGCCGATCGCCTTTATCGGTGATCGCTTCGACACGGCCAATGGCTGTAATAATACCGGTAAACATGGTTTATGCCTGTGTTCTGCCAGTGTTGGCGTAGGGTTTTTGCAAGATGATCAGACGGTCACTGCCAATTGCCTGATAATGCGTCTGGATATACTTGTTTTCTTCAAAGATTGCCACCGCGTTCATTGCTTGAGATGTAAATTGCCCAACCGCTGGCAAGGCATCACCACCCAAAATATGATCAGATTGTGTCCAGTAAATGCAATCAGCGGCATCGGCGGCCAAAAAGCTGGTGACAAGACCGGTGCCAGCCTCAACAAGCGCGTGATTGATTCCCTGCATTGCCATATAGCGCAATGCCGCGCCAACGTCAGGCCGTCCATCGGCATCATCGGGCAAAGGCACAATCACGCATCCGGCATTACCAAGCGCGTTGCGGCGCTGTTCGGGTGCCGCTTCACTGCAAAAGAATGTGATAGGATACGGGCTTTGAAAAACCGCTGCAGTGGCGGGGATACGCAAAAGCCGGTCAAAAATAAAAATTGGCGGGCTGTCATTTTCAAGCCCTTCATTGCGACAATTCAGCTGCGGATCATCGGCAAGAATAGTGCCAATACCGGTAATGATGGCATCGGCCTGACTACGCAACAAATGTACATAGCGGCGCATTTTCGGGCCCGTTAACCAGCGCTTTTTACGGTCGGAAAGTGCAATCTTACCATCAAGAGATGCTGCGATTTTAAGTGAACAATAAGGTTTATCATTATGAATTTTATTAAAAAAATATCTTAATGCGTCAGATGCAAGTGCCGCCTCAACGCCAAGACAAACAATAATGCCTTCCTTGGCAATTTGCGCCAAGCCATTGCCATCCACACGCGGATCAGGGTCTTGTAGGGCGACGACAAGACGCGCAATGCCAGCGGCGATCAGCGCATCGGCGCATGGAGGGGTTTTCCCATGATGGGCGCAAGGCTCAAGCGTGACATAGGCAGTGCCGCCTTGAAGGGCGATGCGGCCAGCAGCATCAAGACTTGCCAGCGCCACAGTTTCGGCATGTGGCACGCCGCCTGCCCCTGTATGGCCAGATGCCAGCAATTGCCCGCCAGCGCCAATCAGAACACAGCCAACCGGCGGATTCGCCCCGCTGCGACCAATGCCACGTTTCGCCGCCATGATGGCAGCGCGCATCCATCTTGTATCATCGGGAAAAACTGGATTTGACCGAAAATCCTGCGTCTTAGCCGCTTTACTCACCAAGCTCTTTTTCGACAAAGGCTTCAAAATCCTTGGCCTCTCGGAAGTTACGATA
>DFSK01000119.1:2145-4311 GCA_002378605.1 Alphaproteobacteria bacterium UBA3439 | reverse complement strand
AGATGGCCAGCATTGCCAAGATAAGTCATCACATGGGCTGCAAATCCACCCGGGCTGCCTTCTTCGACAATCAATAATGCCTTGTGATTTGTCGCCAGCTGATCGATCAAAGCCAAATCAAGCGGCTTGGCAAATCGGGCATCAGCAATGGTAGCAGAAATACCATCACCATCAAGCCGGTCAGCTGCTTCGATTGCCGCCCCAAGGCGGGTTCCCAATGATAAAATCGCAATATCATTGCCTTCACGCAGAAGTCTGCCCTTGCCGATAGCAAGCACCTCTCCTGCATCAGGGATCGCACAGCCAACCCCCTCGCCACGCGGATAGCGAAGCGCACTAGGCCCGTCATCATAAGCGGCAGCGGTTGCAACCATATGGACGAGCTCAGCCTCATCTGACGGACACATAATGACCATGTTTGGCAAGCAGGACAGATAGGCAAGATCATAAACACCAGCATGCGTTGCCCCATCAGCGCCAACCAGCCCCGCGCGATCAATGGCAAACCGCACTGGCAAATTTTGCACGGCGACATCATGCACAAGCTGATCATAACCACGCTGAAGAAAGGTCGAATAAAGCGCACAGAACGGCTTCATTCCTTCACAGGCAAGCCCCGCTGCAAAGGTCACCGCATGCTGTTCGGCAATGCCAACATCGAAAACGCGACTTGGAAAGCGGGCTTTGATCTTATCAAGACCGGTACCAGATGGCATTGCCGCCGTAATCGCCACAATCTTTGGGTCAATTTCGGCAGCGGCAATCAAACTATTGGCAAAAACCGACGTATAGCTTGGCAGATTACCGCCAGATTTTTGCTGCGTGCCGGTAATAATGTCGAATTTGGGCACAGCATGATATTTTTCTGCCGATGGCCCAGCAAAAGGATGCCCATGACCTTTTTCGGTGACAACATGAACCAATACCGGCCCATGCGAGCGCGAATCACGAAGATTTTTCAGAACCGGCAGCAAATGCCCCATATCATGCCCGTCAATTGGCCCGATATGGGTAAAACCAAGCTGGCTGAATACCGAATTTGCGCCCATCAGGTCACGCGCCGCATCTTTGGCACGCCGCGCCGTCCGTTCAATTTCCGCCGGGAAATGGCTGGCAACTTCGCGCATAAGATCGCGGATCGAATGATAGGGCTGCGAGGTGATTAGCCGTGACAGATAACTGCTCATGGCGCCAACCGGCTGTGAAATCGACATATCATTATCGTTCAAAATCACAATCAACCGATGATTGCTTATTCCGGCATTATTCATCGCTTCATAGGCCATGCCAGCGCTCATCGCGCCGTCACCAATCACCGCAATAACATTGCGCGGAATGCCCTGCATTTCGCTGGCAACAGCCATGCCAAGACCGGCTGAAATCGATGTTGAAGAATGACCCGCGCCGAATGGATCAAAGGCCGATTCGCTTCGTTTGGTAAAGCCGGATAGCCCGCCCTTTTGCCGCAGGCTTTCAATCCGGTCACGGCGACCGGTTAGAATCTTATGTGGATAGGCTTGATGCCCAACATCCCAAATCAGCCGGTCTTCAGGCGTGGAAAACACATAATGCAGGGCAACGGTCAGCTCGACAACGCCAAGTCCCGCCCCAAGATGACCACCCGTTTTGGAAACAGCAGAAATGGTCGCTGTGCGCAACTCATTGGCAAGCTGCGGCAAATCAGCTTCGGAAAGCCGCCGGACATCGTCAATCTCATTTATGTGATCAAGCAACGGTGTGCGCATCAACCTTATCGTCCCATACTCTTAACACCGGCAAACCGGTTACTGGATTCTGGCAGCCAAAGCGGCCAATCATTGACCCTGTCTGGCCAGTCTTCGCCGTAGCTTTAAAAAACCGAAGATCGTAAATCTATCATGTTTTGCGCGTAATGGCGAATATCGCCAAATCTTGCATATATTCACCAGCCCCCTGCCAAGGGGCAAGCGCATTATTCGCCTCATCAATTAACCGTTCGGCTTCGGCCGCAGCCGCGGCGCCCCCCATCAGAGCCACGAAACCAGCCTTGCCGCGCGCCGCATCCTGTCCGGCAGGCTTTCCAAGAAGTGCCGGATCACCATCATAATCAAGCAAATCATCTGCAATCTGGAATGCCAGTCCAAGATGTTTGGCATAGGCTGCCTGCGCTGCCAATAGCTGGTCGTC
>DFSK01000119.1:474-1801 GCA_002378605.1 Alphaproteobacteria bacterium UBA3439 | reverse complement strand
GTTTTCATCATTTGCATTTCGCTGGTTTCGGCAAGATTAAAAGGGCGGGTCTCGGCTTCAAGATCAAGCATCTGCCCACCAGCCATGCCAGCAAGTCCAGACGCGCCTGCCAGCTGCGCAACAAGGCGAATGCGAATGGACGCATCTTCATGCGTGGCATCGCCGGCCAAAATATCAAACGCCATTGTTTGCAAGGCATCGCCTGCCAGAATCGCGGTTGCATCGTCAAAAACCTTATGACAGCTGAGTTTTCCACGGCGCATATCGGCATCATCCATAGCGGGCAGATCATCATGAACCAATGAATAGGCATGAAGACATTCAATTGCCGCAGCGGTGCGAAGCGCACCCATGGCGGCGGTTGCATCATCGCCATCACCACGCGCCATCCGCGAAGCGCCAAGAACCAATGCCGCACGCATGCGTTTACCACCATTGAGAACAGCATATTGCATGGCCTCAAAAAGGCGGCTTGCCGGCCCTTTTGTTTCTGCAATTAATTGCTGCAAAACAGCATCGCAGGCCGCAGCATCACGCTGCAATTGTTCTTGGAATCCGGCCATGTCTGGAGCTAGGCCTCACCCATGTCAAAATCACTGGCTTGGTCGGGCGCACCAGCTGAGGACGGCACTTTGATTTTTTCCACTTTCATGCGGGCTTCTTCAAGACGCGCCTGACAATGCGACTTTAATTCAGTACCCCGCTCAAAAGCTGCAATCGCATCATCAAGTGACACTTCGCCACGCTCAAGCGATGCGACAATACCTTCAAGCTCTTGAAGCGCATCTTCGAAACTCAGCTTTTCCAGCGATGCGGATTTAGCGGTATTATCAGTCATGTGTCTCATCCCATTATATGTAATGGAATTAGATTATTCTCCAGCAAGCGTTGTGGCAATTGATTTCACCATTTCGGCAATCCGCTTACGCACCGCCGGTTTTTCAATGGTGTAATATGTTCGCACTAATTCCAGCGTTTCGCGCCGCGCCATTGGGTCTTTTATCTGTTCGCCATTTAACGCACCCGCACTATCACCGCGGCTAATCCAGCGTGGTGAGCTGCGCATTGTGCCTTCCGACATATCATCGAAAAAATAGCTGATCGGCACATCAAGAATTTGACTGATATCCCACAGCCGTGATGCGCTTATCCGGTTTGCACCGCGCTCATATTTCTGCACTTGCTGAAACGTAACATTAAGCTCGGCGCCAAGCTGTTCTTGACTCATACCGAGAAGCGTGCGGCGCAAGCGCACACGCTTGCCAACATGCATATCAATTGCATTATTATTGGTAATGCGGAAGTTTCGTTCGACGATATCATCCTT
>DFSK01000119.1:0-152 GCA_002378605.1 Alphaproteobacteria bacterium UBA3439 | reverse complement strand
GCGGTATCATATGCCGCTTTAATGAAATTGTGACAGTATCGACAAAAGGAATTTGGTTAGATTTCGTCAAGCGCCGCCATAAGCGCATGCGCAATGCCGCTTTCAAAGGTCGAATGACCCGCAGCATCAATGATTTCCAATTTGGCTTTGCG
>DFSK01000076.1:3393-3602 GCA_002378605.1 Alphaproteobacteria bacterium UBA3439 | reverse complement strand
GATAGCGCAACCGATTGCCTGAATAGCGCTGATGCCGCTGTTATTGTTACCGAATGGAACGAATTTCGCGCTTTGACGCCAGCGCAATTTGCCGCCGCAATGACGGGCCGCGTTCTTGTTGATTTGCGGAATGTTTATGAACCAGATGCGATGCAGGATGCGGGCTTTACCTATCTGTCGATTGGCCGCTAGCAGGCCGAAATAACGAA
>DFSK01000076.1:2375-3103 GCA_002378605.1 Alphaproteobacteria bacterium UBA3439 | reverse complement strand
GCCGATCTTGCGGCCACGATAAAATTCTATACCGAAATTCTGGGCATGGATCATAGTTCATTTCAGCCGCCAACAGGGGGGCCGGTGCGCCAATCTTTGCATTTCGGATTGCAAAAGATCAATTTACATGATGCGGCATCGCCCTTTATTCCGCATGCCAAAAATCCGGTAGCAGGCAGTGTTGATCTATGTTTCATCACAACGCAGCCACTTGCCGATTGGCAAACGCATCTTGCCGATCACGGCATCGAAATTGACGATGGGCCGGTTCGTAAAACCGGCGCAAATGGCCCGCTTTTGTCAGTCTATATTCGCGATCCCGACAAAAATCTGATCGAAATTTCCAATTATATCTAACAAGATAAACTCTATTCGGCAGCCATATCAATTGGCGGTGGCAGGGTTGAGATTTGCGCAATGATTGTTGTGATTTGTGGCGCATAGCGCGAATGATTTGCCGCCCTGATATGACCATAGCCGCGAACCTTCAGCATCAGCTCAAGCGCTGTTTTGATTTGATCCTGCCGGTCAGGTGATGCCGCCATACCAAGCGCGTCAAGCCAATCAATGACCCGTTCACGATAAGCGCGTTCGGCGCGCCGATCGGTTGCATAGCCAAAAGGATCGGCCCAGCTATCGCGCAGCCATGACAGGCGCGCAAGACCGCGCAAATAAGGCGTCAACCAGCGGCCAAAACGTATCTTGCGTGGGCTGCCATCACGCGCCTT
>DFSK01000076.1:983-2024 GCA_002378605.1 Alphaproteobacteria bacterium UBA3439 | reverse complement strand
GCCATCGCCCGATATAGCGCCCGCGCCGCCGCCACGCCAATATCGCTTGATAGACTATCTTGGCTTTTTAACCGTGCCATAAATTGCGTAATGATTGTTTCATAGCGCGCGGCATAGGCGGCATTTTGATAGCTTGTTAATTGCGCGGTAAAATAGGCAATCGCCGTATCGGGATCGTTTAGTGCTGTTTCATTTTGCGGGATCGTTGTGATCGCATCAAGATGGGCAAACAGCTTGTCCGGTGCATGCGCCAGCAACCGGCCCCATCGCAATGCCGCAAGATTATTTTCAAGCGATGTGCCGTTCAGCCGCAAGGCTGCCTCAACCGCATCAATGCCAAGCGGGATAAACCCTTTTTGAAGCGCCCAACCAAGCATGATGATATTGCTTGACGTCGTGCTTCCCAAAAGCTGATTGGCAAGCGATGAAATGGCCCACTTGACAATATGATCCGGATTCATAGCCGTGCCAAGACGGGTCATCACAAGCGGCATATCAACAATGCTTCCAATCCCGACGCCAGCAACGCCGACCGGATCAATATTATCATTGAGAATAGCACGGCTTTGGGTTTTGTTAAGAAGGCCAAGAACCATATCATTTGCCGCCACCACCGCATCACAACCAATCAACAAATCAGCTTCATGGCTTGGCAGCCGCACCATATGACCATCAAGTGATTGATCGCGGGCAAGCCTGATTTGCGAGGTGACACCACCGTTTTTTTGCGACAGGCCAGTTTGATTGACGGCGGTTCCGGCTATGCCATCAACCCGCGCAGCCATAATCAAAATACCAGCAAGCGTGGAAACACCGGTACCGCCAATGCCGGCGATGAAAATATTGCAAATATCGCCGCTGGCTGGGGGTGGCATTGGCAGTATTATATCTTCTGGAAAAGTTGGCTTTACAAAGGTCTTTGCCGGGGTTGATTGGTCGCTTTTATCGGCTTTTTTGACCGTTACAAAGCTTGGACAAAACCCGTTCAGGCAAGACATATCTTTATTGCATAGGCTTTGGTCGATCTGGCGTTTTTCACCT
>DFSK01000076.1:0-724 GCA_002378605.1 Alphaproteobacteria bacterium UBA3439 | reverse complement strand
ATCAGGGGTTTGACAGCGACACAATTTGATTTGACCGCACAATCACCACAGCCTTCGCAGACAGCATCATTGATCATGATCGTTTCAGGTTTATCGGCGATCAGCCCGCGCTTGCGTTTGCGGCGCAATTCGGTTGCACAGCCCTGAACATAAATGATTGCGGTAACGCCCGCGATTGATTTTAGTTCCTGCTGCAATGCCAGCATATCTTGGCGATCATAAAATTGGCAATTCTTGGCCCAATTGGCACCAGTCAACAACGCATCCGGCGTGTCACTGACAACAGCGATTTTGACCACGCCTTCGGCGGCGAGCTGGCGTGAAATAACCCATGGTGGCTGTCCGCCTTCAACGGTTTGGCCGCCGGTCATTGCCACCGCGCCATTATATAGAATTTTAAAGGTGATATTGACCCCCGCCGCCACCGCCGCGCGAATGCCAAGATAGCCCGAATGGGCATAGGTGCCATCACCGATATTCTGGAAACTATGGTGATGGCTTGAAAAGGGTGCCCGCCCAATCCAAAAGGCACCCTCGCCGCCCATCTGGGTGAAATTGGTGATGATGTCAGGTGTTAAAAACCCGCTGATCGAATGACAGCCAATGCCCATCCCAACAATTTCACCGTCAGGAAGCTTGGTGCTGGAATTATGCGGACAGCCCGCACAATACCATGGCGTGCGCGCGGCTATTTTGGGAAGGTCGGCGATGGTGATGTCTGGCT
>DFSK01000099.1:3932-7336 GCA_002378605.1 Alphaproteobacteria bacterium UBA3439 | reverse complement strand
ATTGATGTTCTCAAAGATGGCAGCTTTACCTATCCAATGGATAATGGACAGCAGGTCAAGGTCACTATTTCAATCAATAAATCCAGCCGGTCGGCAATTGTAGATTTCACCGGCACAAGCAAACAGGGCGCCAATAATTTCAATGCGCCTGCTGCTGTTTGTCGTGCTGCTGTTTTGTATGTTTTCAGAACCTTAGTGGCCGATGATATTCCGATGAATGAAGGTTGCTTAAAGCCTGTTCATATCATCCTTCCCGATGATTGCATGTTAAAGGCACAATATCCTGCGGCGGTCATTGCTGGCAATGTGGAGACCTCGCAGATTGTCACCGATACGCTTTATGGCGCGCTTGGTGTGATGGCTGCGGCGCAAGGCACGATGAATAATTTCTTTTATGGGAACGCAACCTATCAATATTATGAGACCTTATGCGGTGGATCAGGAGCAGGGCCAGATTTTGACGGCACAGATGCCGTTCATACACACATGACCAATAGCCGCTTGACCGATCCTGAGATTCTGGAATGGCGTTATCCGGTTTTATTGGAAAGCTTTGAGATCAGGCACGGGTCTGGTGGCGTTGGCCGCCATCACGGCGGCAATGGCGTTCGCCGCAGGTTACGCTTTCTTGAAGAAATGGAAGCCGTCATTCTGGCCAATCACCGCGTGATCCCGCCCTATGGCATGGATGGTGGCGGCGAGGCTGCGCTTGGGCGCAATTGGGTCGAACGAACCGATGGCACGATCGAAACCTTGACCGCAACCGATATTCGCAAAATGGGTGTTGGCGATGTTTTCGTGATCGAAACACCCGGTGGTGGTGGTTTCGGTAAAAGTGATGAGTCCGCAAAATAGCCCATGGAACAACAAGTGGCGCAAATAGCCACATCACCAACCAAAAGTGCGAATGACGAAAGGAGAGGTGATGGCACGAAAAGATTCGAAAACGCCTGATGCCAAAAGGATTGTGTCGTCATCACATTTGGTTTCGGAAAATGCTGCTGAATTAAGCGAGGTCGAATATGGCCTGATTGTCGCTTGGAACGCCTTTGGCAAATGGATGGTCAAGGCAATGGCAACGGCGGTTGCCGAGTCTGGCATAAGCGTCAGTGGTGGCACCGATCTTGGTGTTCTTGATATTTTATGTCTTCATTCGGTCAATCATCGGGCGCGGCCGAAAAAGCTGGCCGATATTTGTTTCAAACTAAATGTCGATGACAGCCATACGGTCAATTACGCGCTGAAAAAATTGATTAAGGCCGGCCTTGTCAGCAGCGAAAAACATGGCAAGGAAGTGCTTTACGCCACAACCGGTTTGGGAATTGATCTATGTCTTCGTTATCGCGCCGTTCGCGAGGCCTGTCTTATCGATGGCTTTATTCCCTTTGATGGCGGCAGTAGCGCCGAGCTTGGTGGGGTGGCGCGTCAATTACGTCTATTGTCGGGTCTTTATGACCAGGCCGCGCGAAGTGCAACCAATTTGTAAACCAAGAAAACATGGCAAATCGGCCTGAATGACCGGCAGGAGCCTTGCCAGAAATAGGGCAAATGGTTACACCATTGCAATGCCGCTTGTTGCCGGCAAAAACGAAAATTTGTGAAAAGTGAATTTGTGATGACAAAAGCAAAGTCCGGTTTAAAAATTGCGATCGCTGGCCTTGGGGTCGTTGGATCCGAAGTTGCCCGCCAATTGATCAATCGGTATGACGAATTGGGTATGGTTGCAGGTCAATCGCTTGACGTTGTCGCCGTTAGCGCGCGCGACCGTTCAGCGGACCGTGCCTTTTCGCTTGATGGCATTGATTGGTATGATGATGCAACCCAGCTTGCCACCCGTGATGACGTTGATATCATTGTTGAAATGATTGGCGGCAGTGAAGGTGTGGCATTGGATCTTGCCCGTGCGTCACTGTCATCAGGGAAGCATTTTGTTACGGCCAATAAAGCGATGATTGCTCATCATGGCACCGAACTGGCACAGCTTGCCGAAGCCAATAACGCGCATCTCATGTTTGAAGCGGCGGTTGCTGGAGGCATTCCGGCGGTAAAAACGCTTCGTGAAGGTCTTGCCGGAAACCAGATTAACCGCGTTGCCGGTATTTTAAACGGCACCTGCAATTACATCCTATCAACGATGGAAACAACGGGGCGCGATTTTGACGAAGTACTGGCTGACGCGCAGCGTCTAGGCTATGCTGAAGCCGAGCCAAGCTTTGATGTTGACGGCATTGATGCCGCGCATAAATTGACCATTTTGGCCGCCATTGCGTTTGGGCATCAGCCTGATTTCAACGCAGTGTCGATCCAGGGTATCCGCGATGTGTCATCGGTTGATTTTGCCTATGCCAATCAGTTGGGCTTTCGGATTAAACTTATCGGCGTCGCCGAGCCTGGTTTAATGCCACATATGCAAACCTGTTTACTGCCCCTTAGCAGCCAGCTTGCCAAGGTCAATGGCGTTTTAAATGCTGTTGAATTTCACGGCACGCCTGTCGGCAGCGTTCTGGCTGTTGGCCCGGGTGCGGGTGGTGGCGCAACCTCATCGGCGGTTTTGTCTGATTTGATTGATATCGCCGCTGGTCGTGGAGGTCTTGCTTTTGGCAAGCCGGTGGATCAGCTTGCTGATGCCAGCGCGGTGAAAAACGGGGCAGGGCCAGATAAGCCATTTTATGTGCGTTTGATGGTTGTTGATCAGCCCGGCGTTTTGGCTACCGTAACCGCGATTTTGCAAAAACACGATATCTCGATTGAAGGCTTGCTGCAACAAGGACGGGCACCGGGCGACGTTGTGGCGCTTGTCATGACAACGCATGAAACGCCTGTTGCCAGCCTGAAAAAGGCCCTGGACGAGATGGAAGAACTGCCGATTGTCAAAGCCAAGCCTGTTGCCATGCCGATCTTGCTGGCAGATGTGGAGGGGTAATGGCTGAGGACGCTTTCCTTGGCATAACCCATTCGACAAGCGGCGCCCGCTGGATCGAGGCGTCAACGCAATTATCAGGCCCAAATCAGGATCGGCTCGCCGCCGCCTTGATGGATGTTTTTGACGATCTTCCCATTCCATTAGCGCGGATCATGGCCGGTATGGGGTTAACCGCGGAAACAGCGCAGCAATATATTGATCCGAAAATCCGTGATTTACTGCCCAACCCGTCTAGATTTAAAGATCTGGACAAGGCGGCTAAACGGCTGGCCGACGCCGTTATAGCCAAAACCCCAATTGGTGTTTTTGGTGATTATGATGTTGACGGCGCGGCGGCAGCGGCGCTGCTGATTTCGGCGATGCGTGATCTTGATGTGGTTTGTGATGTTCATATTCCTGACCGCTTTACCGAGGGCTATGGCCCGAATACGGCTGCCTTAGTGGCATTAAAAGAAAAAGGCGCGAAGCTATTGGTTACGGT